>JBDRUX010000062.1:0-14670 GCA_039801565.1 Caldifarciminota bacterium | reverse complement strand
ATAGACTTCCTCTTCTTTTCATCAATCTCTTCTAATGAGAAAGCTTTGGCACCTTCTTCTTGTAGCCCTTTTAGTATTCCAAATTTTTGTTTTATCACTTCCTGTGTCACATTGTCTCCTTTCTTTACTATTTTTACGCCTTCGCGATAAAGATAGTCTAAACAATTTAAGGCAAAGGCTCGATACACTTCACCGGGATGCGTATTTTTTATTATTTCTTTCATATATTTAAAAGATAAGGTTATTATTTCTTCTTGATGAAGCAGTCTTTTTAGAACTTCCGTTGCCAGATTGACTTGGTAATTTCTTGCTATTTCAAAAGGTCGGTTCAGATTTTTAAATAAATCTGAAATCAACGTTCCGCCTTGAGAAAAGAGAGAGGCAAAAGTGCGATTTATATTAAAATAAACAAATTTAGGTTTCTTTCTCTGTTTACTCGGCACAGGTGATATTTCAGTAAATAGGATATTGCCTAAAACCCAATAACTCTTTTCTCTAAAATATTCTAAAATCGAACCTAAAAGGGAGATGTAGAAAGTTCTATCTGGTACTTCGCTTAAGATTGTTTTAAGTTTATTATTTATCTCCCAAGAAGTTTTCACCTCGGGAAAATGAATAAACATCCATTTGGTTTGTTCCAAGGTTTGATAAATCCAAGGCTTATATGAGAAACCGGCAAAAGCACACAAAAGGATAAGTTCACAAAGTGGGCATTTGAGAAGCATTGAGTATTCATTACCATCATAGAAAAAATTCTTGAAAGTTTTGGAACTAACTCCAATTGAAGAAAAATCTCCCTCTTGAAAAGGTGTTAGGTTCGAAAAATTCTCAAAAGTTCTTGAACAGAAAGAACAAGAGTAATTTCCATTTGAAAGATGAAAAGACGCCAAAGCAGGTTCTAAATACGTTTGCTTGAATCTTTCTAAAAATTTAGTATCTTTGCCTTTGGGATTATTAATCACACCTTTATTGAAGTAAAAGTATCCCAAAAAGTTTTTAACGATAGAAAAATATTCGAGAGTTTCTTTTGTTTCTTTTTTATCCTCGTCTATTTTTGTAACAGCGACGTTGGGCAGAGATTTCATTTCATCCGTAAATTTATCTAGCAGTTTATTAATTTCTGCTACAAAGAAACACCAAGAATTTGTAGCGCCAACAGCTGATATTTCTCTTTTAATTTTCTCTGAGATTTCTCTCAATCTTGTTTTAGCTAATTGCTTCTCTTCTTCAGGCTTAACTTTTTCAATCTTCTTTCTAACTTCGCCAATACTACTTATGTCAAAGATATAAGAAAAAAACACCTTTGTGCAATATTGTGCATACCAAAGAGAAAAGTCTGTATCTCCATATTTAAAGTCCTCAGGTGAGACTACCAACCCTCTTTCATCTCTTTCGAGCATCTTTGCGATGTACTCACTACCTCTGCCAAATTCAATTATTCTCAAAAATCCGACAACTCCGGCATTATAAAGCCAATTGGTTGGATAGAGAGTTATCTTGTTTTCCATTTTAATCACTAATTTGCTCTATAAGATGCTTTAGAAACTTTTCTAAGTCTTCTAATTTCATCAGATTTAAAAAGACCTTTTCTAAATCAAGGTATAAGTATTCGTGAACAATTATATTTCTAAAACCCATAATCTTTTCACCGGTTTTGACAAAGTCTTCAGGAATAACCTTATTTTCCGCAAGGACCGTAATAATCTCTTTGTAACTGGTTGGACGACGCCAATCCTTTTGAGCAATAATATGATTAGCAATATCCGCCAGGCTCTCAATCGCAACCTGAAATTCGCGCAAAGCACTATCCTGAAGTTTCCAATCATTTAGAAATCGTTCTTTACCTTCACCTTTTAGCTCTTTTAATCTATTTACTGCGTCCTTAAAGGTTCTAACCCGTGCCTCGATTACCTCGTTCATTTAATCCCTTCTTTTATTCGCTTAAGATATTCCTTTATCATCCTCTCTCGATAATAGCCAAAATCTTGATATTCTCTTATTACTTTCGTTTCAAAGACAATTCTTTTTGCCTCATCATTGGAAAGCAAAAGAGTGCTGTTTTTTATTAGATTAAAGGCGAATTCCGAAGTCGCTTCATTTAAGATGATAATGTCTACTTCATCCGTGCATAAAACTTCAGTGGCGAGATTATATAATTCAATCTTTTTGACAAAATAATCTTCTGCATTATTGGTAAGAAAGATTGCAATATCAATGTCTGATAAAGGACCTTCTTTACCTTTGCCGTAAGAACCTCCGATATAAGCAAAGAGGATATCTTTTTCTTGGGCTAATCGTTGGGCCAGCGAAGGGAAAACTTTCTTTAAATCGTGGGTTATCGGTGTTTTCTTTATCATATTAGCATTGAGTAATTATATCCAACAAACCAAATCCCTGTCCGGTTCGAACCCCAAAGCCGTAATCGTAAATAAACTGCAAAATCTCTGATTCGCCCGAAAGCCAGAATACCCCACGAAAGCCTCGAACATAGCCATCGTAATGCTCAACTAAAGTTTCTTTTATTGGCTTATCAAATTTTAAGCCAATAAGACACCCAGCTTTAAGAATCTGAAACTCACTATCCGTCAAATTCTTAAATTCTAAATTGAATTCTTTATCTTCATTTTTTAAATACTTATACCTTCCTTTGATTCGCTCTTTCAATACTTTGTTGAACCATGCTAAATCTTCGGTTGGTAGTAAATACCATTGCTTAAAGTCTTTTGCCGAAGCAGATGGGTCAGTTAGAACCGAAATGCCGATTGTTTTAAAAAGAACTTGGTTAGAGAATATCTTACAGTGTGGCAAAAGGCTAATGTCCTGTACAACTAACTTCCCTTCTCCCAAAGAAATTTCCTCTTCTTTCTTTTTTAAATCTAATGTTCCATTATAAAAAGCGGCAAGAATTCTTGGGTCACCCGAAGAAAAGACTAAAGAAAGATTCTCACCTAAAGTTATCTTTTCATCATCAGTTCTAAAGTCTTCTCCAAACCAGATTGAGAAACTGAACGGTTTTGCTTTCTTTTCATCGTAAAGGTCATCGTAAATGCCTTGACTGGTAAAAATCGTTTTAAGGAATGAGATAAAGTATCGGCGGTAATCTCTAACCAAAAAAGAAACCGAAGGAGAAAAATTTACTTTAATTCTCATTTTTATTTAAGTCAATAAACACTAAAAATACTTGAATTTTTAAGATTGTCAATATCTTAATTTTCCTTGTCACATTTTTTATTCTTTCCGTCTAATATTGGTGAAAGCAATAAAAATTGCTCTTTGAAAATTGGGAGTGATGCGAATATCCCGAATGGTAACTAATGATACGAATGAGACTTGGGACAGAAAATTGAACCACGGATAAACATAGATTGACACCAAGTATTTTTAACTCTGTCTTCGCTTAAACATCCCCCAAATACTGGTTATAGCAAGGATGGTTAAGGCGATACCAGCAATGATTGCCCCCCAAATCCCTAATAACGAAAGAGTTGTTACAACTACTGCTGCAATCAAAACACCAAAAAAGATTGCCATTAGTGCATTCAGATATTTTAAACCCAAAAGGAATGCCGCAACTGCGCCGGTCCAAGCACCGGTCATTGGCAATGGAATCGCCACAAAAATCATTAGACCAATCGTCTCATATTCTTCAATGATTTTACTTTTGCGTCGGGTTCGGGCAAATAGCCAAGCAAAGAACTTCTCAAAAATCTTAATCTTACTTAAAACTTTTGCTATCTTATCTAATAAGAATATGATTAGAAAAATTGGCAGCATATTGCCAATAATGGCAAGAATAACCGCTTTATACCAGACCAGATGATAGAAGTTGATGCCAATTGGTATGGCACCTCTTAATTCAATAATTGGTAACATCGCTACTAACAAGACAACCAGTTCAGCTGATAATCCGCTTTTTTCTAACCGCTCGATTATTTTTTCCTTGGTGGTTTGGGCGAACACAATGCTAAAGGTCAAAAAGAATAGTAATATAAACCTTAGAATTTGATTGGTTGACTTTTTTATCACATCAGACCCCGACGCTTACGGAAATATAATTCGATTAGGAATAATCCAACTATTATTAGATATAGATAGACTGACTGGCGGGGGTCAAAACGAAAGGTCTTGCGATATCGGGCATAATTAAATTCAAATTGGTCTTTAGGAAAAGATGCCAAATCAAAATACTCACCACCGGATACCTGCGCAATTTGTCTTAATAGTTCGGAATTTAGTCGGGTATCAATCATTTCGATATTCGTCTCGGAAACCTTGAACTCGGTCTTAGCTTCACCCAATTTAATTGTATCGGATTGACAAATCGCTTTAACTGAATAATCTTTGGGTGGTAACGCTTCAATAGTCTTTTCATAGATTCCCTCGCCAATTTCAATCATTGGAATTTGCGACTGGTCAATAATTAAATTTACATCTAAACCACTATAGGGTCTGCCATCTTCTTGATAGGCATAAAAATTAAAGGTCACTTTTTCACCGGCTCGGTAGACTGGCTGGTCAGTGGTAAGTGTGAACATCTCAAAATCTTTAAGTGCTAAGAACCGATTGATTTGATTTAAGAACTTTTTAAATCTTTGTTGAGCAATTGCCAAGTCTTTGCCATAAAATGCCAGTCGCCAAATTGGAAAGCCATTAATTTCAATCACCTTGCCTTTACCTAATTTTCGATAACCAATCAATGGGATATCTAAGGGGTCAGCGGTCGCCCAAACTTTGGTTTCTTTAGGTATCTCTTTCACTTCAATAATACCTAATAATGGCGGAGTGTTATCTAAAAGATTGTCACCTTCAGCAAAGAATATTGGTACAGCAATGCCCTGTTCGGTGAGTTTGAAGAAAATTTCTTTGCGGATGATTCGTTGATTATGAACGAAGGGCATAATTGGCATCAATTGAGGATTGATACTAAATTTTTCGCCCGTCAGAATTAAAACCCCTCCTCCATTCGCAATAAAACTTTGTATCTGATTAATAACCTCAAGGGGTAATTCTCGGGCATTAAGATTATCCAGAATCAAGACATCGCCATCCAATTTAAAGGCAAAATCTTGCATCCCGCGACTGGTTGGAATTTGAAACCGATTACCTTGAAGAGCAATAGCTGGTAAAACTGAAACCATTTCAGATTCAAGCGCAGAAAGAACAAACCGAGTATTATAACTAGGTGCATTAGTCAAATATATCACCTTTAGTTTACTCTTTAATACTTGCAGGCTAAACTCTTTTTCATTATTTAAACGATTTTCCTCTTCGGCAAATTCAGTGACTTTTATCTTATAAAGTTGTCTGCCGATTTCAGTGGGAATGATTGGGAAACTTATCTCTTGTTCGATCAATTCATCAGAAAGGGTTGTCTCCCTTTGTTGAAGTTCCTTAGAACCTTGCCACAAACTTATCTTGGCTTTTCTGTTGCCTAATCCCTGGCTTTGAATTCGAACTACACAATCGGTTGTCTCGCCGGAATAAATCTGCTTTGGCACTCTTACCGTGCGAATTGCCACATCATGTTCAGCGGTTTTTCCAAGTCCAAGGGTATAAACTGGAAAAGGAAGGGCAGCTGCAGTTTTAACCGGGTCGGATAATGTATTGTGCTGACCATCAGATAAAATAACAACTGCCCCAGGACTTTTTTTCTTTGCGGTATTTAGTGCTTGGGTAATGTCCGTCTTACTACCCTGAATTACAAGATTTTCAATTGATTTTGGACCGAATACTGAATCGGCAAAGGCAAAATATTGAGTTTTTGTTTTGGGCTTAAATTGTATTAAGAAATCTTTGGCTTGGCTAAGTTTTTCACTCATACTGGGTGAGACATCAATTAAAAAAAGTAATGGAACACTGGATGATTTAGTGAATGTAAAGGCAATGATATTACCAATCAAGATTAAACTTAAGAAAATAATTAATAGTATCCGAAAAATAAAAAGCCAACGATAATCTTTTGTTTTCAAGTCTTTGCGATAAACCAGAATTGCTAAGACTAAAAGGATTAAACTACCGAAGATACCAATCAAGGTTCTGTTTTAGAGTGTCTGAATAAACTTCGATTAATAATGTCTCAGCCGATGTATTGAAATTAGCAATTTTATTGCTCAAATCAATCCGATGGTCAAAATTGGTATCGGCAATCGCAATTACATTGTAGATTCCTTCTCGGATTTGAATGGAAAAGGTGCCTAAAGTATCGGTAGGAATTATCGCCACCGTTTGATTTGTATCGGTAGTTTTAGCAAAAAGAATAAAACAGTCAGTAACCGGTCGATTACCAGTTGTTACCTTACCGGTTACTAATTTGGTGTTAAGCACAGAATCCGAAGTGAAAAATGTGAACCCAGCTGCTAACAAACGATTACCCTCAAAGTCGAAGATCTGGCGAGTCAAAACAAAATAGACTATCGTATCGCTTCCTAATGAATCACTCATTGTCAAAGAAAGGTTTTTATAATCTGATTGCCATTGACTGGTAAAACGATTGGCAAGTGTTTTGGGTAATAAAATCCATTTTGCAGGGAATAAAGTATCAATCTCTTCAGAAAACCGAATATTGATTCTTATATTCTTCTTGAGTTTGGTCGCACCAATTTTGGGCAAAATCTCGGCTATTCTTGGTGGAATAGTATCTTTGACAATACTACCATAAAATCTTGTTCGAATTTTTGCCCAATTTCCCGCCAAATCGGCAACTATGGCTTGTAAAGAATATTGCACTGGGTTCTGTTTTTCTGTTATTAGAGTAATGACATTACTTTTTCTGCCCACGGAGATTTCTTTGATTGTTAGCGTCTCATTAAGTGCGATTATCAAAAAGCTATCTTTTATAATATTTTCAGGGTCAATATCTTCATTGAATTTGACATTGATTTTGGTTCGATTGCGCACTTCAACTTCGACCAATTTGGGTGGGAAGCGGTCAGGACTTGGCGGCAACATCTTTTGGGCACAAGCCAAAATACCCAAAACAACTAAAGTCAATTTAATCTTCACTGATTGATTTTATTTAAACCAATGAAAAAGTCAATCTTATTACCTTGAAAGTTCTTGACTTCGTTATTTTATTCTTTATGCTTAATTTATGGATGTTTACCAAGCAATCCTCAATCGAAGGAGCGTTCGCCGATTTAAGGCGGATACGGTGCCTGATGCCTTAATTCTTAAAATCTTAGAAGCCGCGCGCTGGGCACCATCTTGGCGAAATAATCAATGTTGGGAATTTATCGTAATAAAAGATAAGAAAATTATTGAAAAACTGACCGAAAGTTCACCTGCAAAATTCTATAATGCCCCGGTCTACATCGTTGCCTGTGGCGACCCAAATAAATCCGGTCGGCGCGAAGGCATTGATTATTATATTGCCGATGTTGCCAATGCCGTCCAAAATTTACTCTTGGCCGCTACTGCCGAAGGTTTGGGAACTTGTTGGATTGGAGCAATACCTCAAGAAGAGATTGTTCGACAAATTCTTTCGATTCCTGAACCTTTACGAATTGTTGCTATCATTGCTGTCGGTTTTCCGGCTACTGACTTCGCTACTAAGGTTATAAATTTTACAATAAACCTTATTATTCAGGGTCGTTCCCGCCGACCTTTATCTGAGTTCTGTCATCTCAATAAATTTGGCGAGCGATTATCAATAAAAGTATGAAAATTGCCTTGGCTCAAATCAATACAACCGTAGGCGATTTAGATGGTAATACCAAGAAAATTATCAACCAAATCGAACAAGCCAAAAAGCAAGATGCCAATTTAGTCGTTTTTCCGGAGTTAGCCATCACCGGGTATCCACCAAAAGACCTCTTGTTTAAGAAAGCATTTGTTTTAGAAAACCAAAAAAGGCTGCTTGAAATTCAAAATGCTACATCCGACATTGGGGTGATTGTTGGATTTGTTAATTCCTATTTTAGAGAGAGAGCTTCAGACAAAATTTATGATATGGCAGCGGTCTCTCATTTTTCCGATATGATTTTAACTAATGCTGCTTGTCTAATTGATAACCAAAAGATTCTGGGTATTTATGAAAAGATTTGGCTTCCAACCTACGATGTTTTTGATGAAAAGCGCTATTTCGAACCAGGCAAAGAGGCCAAAGTCTTCGGCTTCTGTAATAAAAAGATTGGCATAAATATTTGCGAAGATTTATGGGTTTCCAATGGACCAATTATCCAACAGGTAAAGAATGGGGCTGATTTAATTATCGTTATTTCTGCCTCACCATTTTTTGTCGGTAAGTGGCGAATCCGAAAAGAACTGGTGAAAAAACAGGCAGTAGCTAACCGTGTGCCAATCATCTATACCAATTTGGTATGTGGTCAGGATGACTTAATCTTTGATGGCGGTAGTTTCGCCATTGACGCGCAAGGTAATCTCATTGCCTTGGCGAAACACTTTGCCGAGGATTTGCTAACAATTGATATTGATTCGCCAATGCCAGTGAAAGATACCGAAGAGACCGAAGAATTTGAGGTCTTTAATGCCTTAGTTTTGGGCTTACGCGATTATGTGAATAAGAATGGTTTTTCCAAAGTGGTGCTCGGACTTTCCGGTGGTATTGATTCAGCATTGGTCTGTGCTTTAGCGGTTGAAGCTTTGGGTAAAGAACGGATTTTAGCTGTTATTATGCCCAGTCCGTATACCAGCGAGGCATCTATCCAAGATGCCAAAACCCTTGCCCAAAACTTAGAAATTGAACTGTTAAATATTCCGATAACTGAAATCTACAATTCTTATCTAAAGACATTAGCAGACCCATTTAAAGGAAAAAAATTGGATGTGACCGAAGAGAATATCCAAGCCCGGATTCGTGGTAATATCTTAATGGCATTATCTAATAAATTTGGTTATTTAGTCCTTAGCACTGGTAATAAATCAGAAATGGCAGTTGGCTATACGACCCTTTACGGTGATATGGCCGGTGGCTTAGCGGTTATCTCCGATGTACCAAAAACGATGGTTTATCGGTTAGCCCATTATTTTAATCAAAAAGCAGGCAAAGAACTAATTCCCAAAAACATCTTTATTAAACCACCATCAGCTGAGTTGAAACCCAATCAAAAAGATTCCGATGATTTACCACCGTATGAAACCTTGGATGAAATCCTTAACCTTTATATCGAGGAAAATAAGGATAGAGAAGAAATTTGTAAGTTGGGATATCCGAAAGATTTAGTTGTGGATGTTATTCGTCGAGTTGACCGTAATGAATATAAACGTAAGCAGGCACCTTTAGGATTAAAAATTACCCCCAAAGCCTTTGGTTTTGGGCGTCGAATGCCAATAACCAATAAATTTCAATAAGAATTAAACGAGAATGCATCTAATTTTTTTATTGACAGAATTCAAAAGAAAAGTAAACTTAAATTCATAAAAGAAAGGAGTGATAAAATGAGATGTTGGAAGTGTGGCGCCCAAAATTCCGAAGACCGGGAGTTCTGTCGTAAATGTGGGGCTGAATTATCCTATCGGAATTTAGATGAGAACGAACTGCCAGAATCTGAGGAGTACTACGATGAAGATTATGGCGAGGATGAGTTTGAAGAAGACGAATATTAATTTTAGCCTATTCGGAGTGGATTAATCAATTTATATTTTATCTTTCGTGTTGAAGCACGAAAAATTGCAATATTAATACTTGCGCTATTATTGATATTTTCCAATTGTCTAAAACGACCAAAACTGCAAACCGAAATTACAGTCCCTTTATTTACCCAAACCTTAAAGATTCGAGAATTACTCGATAGTAACTATTTTCACATCAATCCCGATTCTTCAATGCAGTTTTCTTATGAAGCAAAGATTGACACTTTTCGTATTAATGATTCCTTAAGGATATTTAATTTAAGCGACACACTCACTCTTGTGCTTCGGGACTTTATTATCGAGAATTTAATTATATGTAATTATTCCTTAACTTTAGCTGATTTAACCGGTTTCAACCTACCAGATACGACTATCCCATTTGAACCATTTGACACTACCCTTTATGGTCAGGAACTGATTTTCTCGAATATTGAGCAATTAAATATTGTTGAGATGGTGATGCAATTTGAGATTATTAATTTTACCCAACTTAGTTTCGACTCTATTAATCTAAGTCTTCCGCCAATTGGTTATTTCCATTTTCCTGCAATCAGACCATTACAAACGATAACGCAAACCGAATTGGTTCAAAATGTAAACCTTACCGATAGTATTCTTTTTGCTGACATAACCATTGCCTCGCCTGGTTCAGCGACTCCAATTCGAGTTAGTCAATACGATTCCTTGCGGATTAATATCACAATTGATTCAGTAAGAATCAGCGGTGGTACGGTTCGTATTCTTCCCAACTCAATGCGGGCTGTGCGCACCGGTGTTGCCACCGTACCCAGTAACTATCAAATTCACATTGATACGGTAACCTTTCTTTCTGGTTTTTTAGATTTGACTTTGCAGAATCAACTTCCTTGTCCAATCCAGGTATTTGTTCGGATTAGCGAACTTGATTTTGATTCCACTGTTTCGCTTGGCGCAGCATCGTTTGACCATTTGAATATTAATTTTACTGGTCGTTCTTATCAAAATTCTAATCCGACAACAACTCCGCTTTGTTGTAGTACTGAAGTAATTGTTGAACCTTCGAGTCAATCAATTCATTTTGAAGAAGCAGCTGAATTCAATGTCGCTTATGCTTTACTCAGTCCTAAAATCGAGAATTTTGTCGGCACGATTTTTGATACCATAATAAGCCGAATTCGTCCTGATACAATGCGCTTAAATTTTCCCCAACAGTTAACGAACATAACGATTGAGCATGCCGAATTAGAAATTGAAATCACAAGTGGTCTTGGATTTCAAGCCTTATTCTATTTAAATCTCGGGGCGAGCAATAGTCATGGTGATACAGTGGTTATAGATACAACTCTTGATATCCAACCTGGCACACCAACTAATCCGAGAATGACCGATTTCTTGCTCGATGTTACCCCATTGATCAATATCCTACCAACAGAGATAATTGTGACTGGCTATCGCGGTGTCACTGGTAGCGGTCGAGCCGAAGCTCAAGCATTTTTTACTGGTAGATATTCTTTCCATTCACCACTAAGACTCGCCTTTGACACCTCAACTGTTAATTTACGTCCCCAAGAGGTTAAAATCGAAGAAAAATATCGTGACGATATCAAAAAATATTTAGTATCTGGTTCCGTTACTGCGAAATATCGCAATCATCTTCCATTTGGCTTAGGCGGCGTTTTAAGACTGGAAAGCCCAACTGCCAATCCAGTATCCATAACTTTTTCCGTGCCGATACCAGCGATTGACGAATCAACTGGTTTTGTTATCATCGCCAAAGATACGACAATTACAATCGGGTTAGATGCTAATCAGGCTAATATTTTTAAGCAAGAATCAATTTATGCTTCAGTTTCACTTTTTTTACCCAAGACCGATACGGTTACAGTGAATGCCTGTGATTACTTCTCGGTTGAACACTCTTATTGTAAATTGAAACTAAACCTTTTAAAATGATAGTTTTTGTACTCATCACCCTGACAATTTTCAATTCTACTAATTTCAACACCGGTTCGTCACTTTTTCGTAATCCAGTTACAGCAATTGGTTTTGACGCAGTTATAAATAATCCAGCTAATTTAGGTTTAATGCAAAGTCCCAAATATTCATTACGGTTATTGACATTTGAAGGTTCGTTCGTCAATACTCTTTTAAATCTGGAGTTATATAATAAATATTTTGGTACGGATTCGGCAATCGGCAATGAGTTGAAACGAGAATTTTTCAGTCAAGTTCCTGAGTTTGGCATTCAGGCAGATGGCGATTTACATCTTGGCGCTTTAGATTTTTCTTATCAAAAATTTGGCTTTGCTTTTCGCCGGGTCTATTTAGGAGCTGTCAGAATGCCCAGAGAACTGATTGACTTAATTTTATTTGGCAACGAACTCTATCGAACCTATCACTTGAATAATTTCAGTTTTGACTATATGATTTATAATAGTTTTAATTTCGCTTTTGCATTGCCAGTGATTCAACGAAAAGACCGGTTGGGCACAATCGGCATTGGATTAAAGTTTCTTTTGGGTGAAAAAGCGCAAATAACTAAACAAGCCTTGGGCAATTTTTATTCGAATGAATATTTTATGGATGGGAAAATAGATTGGATTAGGACAACTGCTTCCGGAGGCTATGGCTTGGGGGTTGATTTAGGCGGTACCTATGATATCGGTAGATACCGTTTCGGTTTAGCTATTCTTAATTGTTCACCGGGCATCATTTGGGCGAAAAACCTTAAGACCCGACAAATGCTTATTATGATTGATTCTTTTAGCGTCTATCGAGCAGTTAAAACCAAAAGTTTGGACAGTGTCTTCAAAAAGCAAGACACAGTTTTCGTTATCAAATCGTTTCGCACACTAATTCCTATCTATTTGACTTTGGGGGCAGGTTGGAAATTTGATAACTCTGGTTCGATTCTCTCGTTAGTTTATGAACAAAATTTGGTCACCACCAAATTTTCGACTTTTGTGCCCAAATTTAGTCTTGATTTAAAATGGAACCTATTGCAAGCAGTTATTATAAATCCTAATATCGCCATTGGCGGCAGAGAAGGAATCGCTTTTGCCTTAGGACTGAGTAAGAATATCAAGCGGTTACTCATAAGCGTTGGTCTGGAGTGTATGAAAAGTCTAAGCATCACTAAGGCAAGGGGTTTAAAATTCGGTTTATCTCTTGGCGTAATCCCATAAAACTATTGTAAATTTACTTAAAAAATAAATTTGCTTAGCTAATTGCTTCGCCGCTGGCTAATTTTGTTGCTTTTAGCGTATTGAATAAAAGCATTGCCACAGTCATTGGTCCAACTCCGCCCGGAACTGGAGTAATTGCTGATACTACATCTTTGACATTTTCAAAATCAACATCGCCAACCAGTTTGGTGACACCATCTTTTTCGATTCGATTCACACCGACATCTACTACTACCGCTCCGTCTTTTACCATATCTTTTTTTAGAAATTCAGGACTGCCAATTGCCACTATTAAAATATCAGCTTGCCGTGTGAAATTGGCAAGATTCTTTGTTTTGGTATGACAGACCGTAACCGTGGCATTACCAAAATCCTTATCCCTGCGTAATAACATATTAGCTAATGGTTTTCCAACTAATTCGCCCCTGCCAATAATTACAATGTGTTTACCCGAAATTTCAATCTCATTTGCTAAAAGAAGCCGAACAATTCCTAATGGTGTGCAAGGATAAAAATAAGGTTCACCAGCCATAATTCTACCAAAATTGAAGGGATGGAGTCCGTCAACGTCTTTTTGAGGATTAATCCGTGCCAAAACTTCTTCTGTTGAGATATGTTCAGGTAAAGGTAATTGAACCAAGATGCCGTGTAAATTTTTATCGTGATTCCAGTCATCAATCATTTTTAAAACAACTTCCGGATCGCAATCGCCGGCTAATCTAACGGTCTCGGTCACAATTCCAACTTGACGACAAGCATTTTCCTTATTCTTAACATAAATCAATGATGGAGGAAAGTTGCCCACTAAAATTACTCCTAATTTCGGAATAACACCTCTTTCTTTCATCACCGCCACTTCGGAAGTTATATCGTGCTTAATTGTTTCGGCTAACTTTTTGCCGTCTAAAATCTTTGCCATATCAAATCTTACTAACTTTAAGCGTCATTCCTTCGACTTGGAGCACTTTTACCTTTTCGCCTTTTTTCACTTCACCGCTAACCGATTCCGCTGACCACAGTTCACCTTGCACCATAATAACGCCCAATGGGTTAAGATTATCTTGGGCAACACCAATTTCGCCAATTAAACCTTCTTTGCCAGTGGTGGGACGGCGAAGATGCGCCTTTATTCCTAATCCGACAATCAAAATAAAAAATAGTGCGGTGACGACCACTGCCACAACAAGCAGTACCATTGACGGTCGAAAGAACGGTAAAGGTGATTCGAATAGCAAAAGTGAGCCGAAAAGTAATGATGCAATACCACCAATTGTTAAAAGTCCATAGGAAGTTATTTTAATCTCCAAAATGAACATAATTATTCCTAAAATGATAAGTCCTAACCCAGCATAATTGACTGGTAACATTTGAAGCGAATAAAGAGCAAGAAGCAAAGATATACCACCAATGACTCCAGGAAAAATTACGCCAGGATTTTGTAACTCGAAAATTATTCCATAAAAACCAATTAAGAGAAGGATATAAGCAATATTCGGATTGGTCAATAAATAGAGGAATCTTTGGGTTGGCGACATATCAAAATTTTTTACTTTTGCCGATGCAGTTTGTAGGACCACTTTGTGTCCATCCAAATTCACTTCTCGTTTATCTAATTTTTCAATCAATTCCTCAATCGAACCGGCGATCAAATCAATGACCTGCAATTTTATCGCTTCGGTTTCAGTTATTGCGACACTTTTCCTTACCGCTTTTTCTGCCCATTCTTCATTACGATTTCGTCGGTGGGCTAAAGACTTAATATAGGCTACCGCATCGTTAGTGACTTTATCTCGCATTACCGAATCAATCTCTTTACTGCCGAGTGCAACTGGATGAGCCGCACCAATATTAGTACCGGGCGCCATTGCGGCAATATGACTGGCAAACATTATAAAAACTCCAGCCGAGGCGGCTC
>JBDRUX010000061.1:0-14839 GCA_039801565.1 Caldifarciminota bacterium | reverse complement strand
ATAGTTCTTTGATTTATTTGTGTTTGTTCGGTCTTGAACTTGGTTATATAACTTTGATAAAGTTTGTTTCGGAAATCCGACATACTTTTTTCGCTAATCCCATTAAAGTTAATCCAATTAGTGATTATTTTTTGGAACGAAATCTTAAATAATTCTTTATTCGGTTAAGATCTGACTGTAGTTGGTTGCGGAAATTAATGAACTCCAAATGGCGGTCTGGATTCTGTCTTACATCTTCGTCATATTCAAGAATAAAGGCGAGCAACACGCTTGCTGCCAGACTTAAGACAAAGGTGAAGCTTACAATGAGCGACCGTTTGGGCCAACTTTTCTTTTCGGGTGGTGCGGCAACATCCAAAATTTGGACGGTCGGCGTATCCCGTAATTCTAATAACTTGGCTTGTTCATAACTTTGGGTTAATAGCTCGTAGATTGCCTCTTGGACTTTAAAGTTTCGCGTGAGACGCGCTAATTCCAATGACAGTTGGGGAAGTTGGCAAAAGGGAATTGAAAAACCAGCACCAAATTCGTTTCGATTCTTTGACTTTGTTCCAAATTCAATTGCGGACAATTGTTTCTCAATTGCTTTAATCTGTTGGTCGAGATTTAAAATATAAGGGTTATTTTCGTCATTGGCACTAGCGAAAGCACCTCTTTGAATTTCACGGATAACCTGTTCGCTTTTTAGTTTGGCAATAATTTCGATGGCACTTTTCATCTCCTCGTCTAACGCCACAGTTCGATGTTTCTCTTTAAATTTTCTTAAAGAATCTTCTGCGGCAGCTAAATCTTTTTCGGTTTGGCGAAGTCGGTTTTCTAAGAAAATCCGATAGCGTTTTCCCATTGTCATTCGCGTCTGGGTATTGAACTTATCTAGTTCTTCAATGAAAGCATTTGCCATATCAGCTGCCAGATATTTATCTTGGTGCGTCACCGATACTTCAATAATACCTTCCGCTGTGACATTAATTTTGGTTATTTTATTTAATGCCTTGAAGGCATCGTACATTGTTTTAGCTTTAAAGCGTTTTTTAAGGTCAAAACGATTAATAATCTCGGATTTAATTCGTCCGCTGCGCAGAATTGCTGCGTAAAGGTCTGAAGGGCGGGATAAACCAAAACCCAAACGGGACAAAGAAGCCCCAAAGGCAGCTTGGGAAGCAAGAATTCCAGTAAGTCCGACCAATGCCCCTTCTTCATTACTCGGTGGTAAAATAGTCGTTGTGGCGGTAAATTTCGGACGAAGCACCAGACTAATTATTAGTGCCAAAATGGTTACAATAATAACATTTCGAATAACCATCCTTCGCCACTTCATTACAATTTTAATGTAGCCGGACACCGAATTAATTTTATTTTCCATCGCTTTATTCTACGGGAGAGATAAAAATTGTCAATAACTTATTACTTCGGTTAAAATCGTTATTAGTTACAACTCATTGAATCAGTAAGAGATGAATATTGGCTATTTTTAAAGTTACTTTTCGGTCATTCTGTAAAGTCGGGCTACTTTATTTCAAATCCTAACTTCAAAAATCTCAACAAATTCCAAATTTAAAAACCTTATGAACTATAAGTTTGGAATTTGGGTAATGATGCCGACCAGAATTTAAAGATTACGTTGAAGAGGGTTGGACAGGAAATGGTTATCGCGGGTAAGGTTTCTGGAATAACGGGTTTAGATGCAAAAGACCAGAATCGCTCCTGCGACCATTGACAGATGTTATTAAATGATTATGCCCAATTTTCACTGGAAATGCCGCATCACTCAACTCTTCACCCTAATCCGTCTGAGTATTGATTAACTTTTAAGAAGGCAACTTTTAAAAATCTAATGGGTTATAGAAACGGAGAAAAAGTTCAACAGATCGTCAGTCTCTTTTTGGTCGCGATAGACCATACCGACATAAAATCTTCCAAACGCCGCTTGCTGATAGTTTAACCTCTCGCTATTGAGAATTCGTCGGTGAGGTATGGGGTCTTTTGGATTGGTCTTTTCAAGCCTGCTTTTCCATAATTGACGAAATTGTTCGACCCATTTTTGAACGGTTTCGGTGGTTGTGCTTAAAAGCTTCGGCGGTTAAGGTATAATTAAAGCCATTGGTGAGGTAATATTTAACGGGTAACGGAGTCATTTTCCCTTATGCAACTTGTTTTGAGAGGGAGCGTTACATCTTCTTTTTCTTTAAGGTCTGGATAGAACTCTGTATTGGTTCTTTCAAAAACCGTGTGCCATTGACTGTGTCGGTGGACTAATTAAAAGTTCAAGATTGTTCCGAGGGTTCAATGACGGATAACGGTTGACGACTATTCAAGTCATTCAGTAATGCTTTAACTTATTTGGAATAAACGAGCCTTGACTAACATCTCTTCCAAAACCGCCCAATAATGGAATATCATGTCTGTGAGCGCTCGCAAAAAGGCTGTTGACAGAAAGAAAGTTACAAATATACTTTTTGCCATATGAAAAGAAGTAACCCGGGTAATCTTTTAGTAAAAGTTTTAGAATTTGCTTTAAAACTTGACCGTTTCATTCCCATCAATCACTTAAGAATTTTATCACGTGCCGCATTTCTCTATTTCTCCCGCTACATTAGAAAAATCAGCCATTCCACTGAACACATCAATTCCCTTAAGGTCACTGAGGATAAATATTATTTGGTCCGTTCAATGTTGAATGGCGCACTAAAGGCAAAATGGACTAAAAAGTCTTTGAGTATCTTTGTGAAAGTGGTATTTTTGAACGATCGGATGAAGCAAATCAAAGCGGAATGGCGAAAGAAATACGGGGCTGGACCACCAGGTTTTATTGTAATCAGTCCAACTAAACTCTGTAACTTGCGCTGTCCAAATTGTTATGCCAACGCTGCTACCCAAGCTGACCAACTTGATTACGAGGTCTTCAATCGCATTATTAAAGAGGCTAAAACCCTTTGGGGGAACCGGTTCTTCGTGCTTTCTGGTGGTGAGCCTTTAATGTATCGTTTTAATGGCAAGACGGTGTTAGACATCGCCAGAGAAAATGATGACTGTATGTTTATGATGTATACTAACGGTTTTATGATTGATGACCGCCTGGCTAAAGAATTGGGCAAAGTTGGTAATTTGACACCAGCGATTTCGGTCGAAGGGCTTAAAGAGACTACTGATAAAAGAAGAGGCAAAGGCGCTTTTGATAAGATTGTTGCAGTAATGAATCGGCTGCGGCGAAATAAAGTTTTGTTCGGAATTTCCATTACAGCCACGAGACAAAACGCTGCAGAAATATTATCCGATGAGTTTATCGACTTCTTCTTTAAGAAGAACAATGCCAGTTATGGTTGGATTTTTCACTATATGCCGATTGGTCGGGATGTTAATTTAGATTTGATGCCGACTCCGGAACAGCGCGTGGCGATGTGGCAAAGGAGTTGGGAAATTATCCGTAAGAAAAAAATTATGATCGCGGATTTCTGGAATCAAGGAACTTTGAGCAATGGTTGTATTGCCGGTGGCCGGGAAGGTGGTTATTTTCATATCAATTGGCATGGCGATGTTGCCCCTTGCGTCTTTTTCCCTTACGCAGTTTCTAATATCAACGATATTTACCAAAGTGGTGGTAATTTAAACGATGCAATCCAGACCCCGTTCTTCCGAGCAATTCGCGAATGGCAAATGAATTATGGCTACCTATCCAATTCTGACGGCAGCCAGACCAATTGGTTAAGACCATGCCCAATCCGTGACCATTTCCTTACTGCCCGTTCCATCATTAAGCAATATGGCGCCCGACCGATTGACTATGCACCGCACAACTTATTGGAAGATGAAAATTATTGCCAATTTTTCTGCCAGTACGATGAAGAACTAAAGAATCTCACTCAACCGATTTGGCAACATCAATATCTCAATAACCGTTAGAAATAAATTCCGACATTTTTTAACGGTTAGTAAAAAAGATGGTTCAAAATTGTTCAAGAGTTCAAGCTGATTTTACCGCTCAAACCTTAGACCTTGGAGTTGACAGTCTCGATACAAACGAACTCAAAAGATTGAAAGATTTCATCAAAAAGAAAGACCCAGGTTCATTTTTACTGGCGATGTCGGAAGAAGAATTGCTTTTCGCCTTAGGGGTTTTAAAACGCACAAAATTTTCAACTGCGGGTCAAGTCACGGTTGCCGGATTGATCCTTTTAGGGCAGGAAGCAGTTTTACGCAATGTGCTACCCAGTGCCGAAGTCATCTATCTTCATATGCAAAATGATAATGAATATGACAAGCGGATTGATTGTGCTAAGCCGTTACTTTCACTTTTAGATATCCTAACCCAAACGATTGAAGAATACAATCGGATTTTTACTCTAAAGATAGGACTTTTTGATTATGAAATCCCTGATTTTCCCCAGGCGGTTTATCAGGAAGCCTTGCTCAATGGTCTTACCCACCGAGATTACAGTTTATTGAGTCCATTATATATTCGTCATTATCAAGACCGGTTAGACATCGCAAGTCCTGGTTTATTTTTTGGTGGAGTAACACCGGAAAATATCTTGAGTCACGAGCCTATTACTCGTAACCCGCTTTTGAATTCAATGTTGTCCCGGATTGGGTTAGTAGCAAGAGCTGGGTTAGGGATAAAACGGATGCTTACCACCTTATTAGCATTTGGTAAAGAGCCATTGCAAATCGAAATTTCCGAACCTTTTGTCCATTTCATTATTCGTAATGGGAATTTGGATGAAACCTTTGCGCGATTTTGTCTCCATCAATCTCAGACTGGCAGAGAATTTAGCTTATTTGACCTTTTAATTCTTTCGTTTCTCAAACGGAATCGGGAGATTGAGGTAAAAACTGCTACCCAATTGTTGGCACGACCGGAGTCGAAAGCCAAAGAGATTCTAAATTCAATGATTGAGCGTGGTATCTTAGAACCATTCGGTTTAACTAAAGGGACGGTCTACCGATTATCAAAAGATGTCTTCAATCAATTACGCAAATCAGTAACCTACACGCTGCACCGTCGGGCTGAAGCAATCTATGCGGAAAATCTAATCTTAGAGTATATAAAAGAGAATGGCTATATTACCAATGAAATCTGTCGGACCCTTTTGCGAATCAATCGGCATCAAGCCCAGTATTTACTTAAGCGCTTGGTAGCAAAGGGAAAATTGACCGCTCCTCAAAAAGGACGCAACGCTCGTTATTTTCGCCGTCACAAATAAATCCCCAATTTGAACCTCTTGAACTATTTTAAACCTATTTTTCCTTAGTATTCGGTGGTCTTTTATTTAGTCAATATCAGTTTCGTCGTCTTACTTTTTAGCGTTTGTTTTTCTACCAACAAGTTCAAGGTAATAATATAAATTCCGGCGCTTAATTTCTTGCCGTTATCGTCCTTACCATCCCAATTTAAACTATATTCACCAATTGGTCTCACTCCGTTGACCAGAGTTCGTTTTCTTTCACCTAAGATATTATAGACTGCAAGTTCAATTTTTCCTTCAGTCGGAACGCCATAGCGAATTTGGACTTTAGCATAAGTTGGATTAGGAGTTAACCAAACACCAAGCACAATTCTCCTTTTCTTACCTTCCGCCATTATCCCCTTATCTCCAGTAGTAACGACTAAAGTCTCGACACCTGGTCCGTATGCCCAGAACTCCTGGGTTGAACCGCCTTTGAAAGCAAACAATAGGCTATCGGTCGCAACCAATGCGGCACCGCGTTTTACCTTTTTGTTCCGAGGCGAAAGTGGAATTGGACTGGCTTGAACCCAACCAAAAGTGTCACCCATCGGCTGATAGACCCAGAACTCTTGGGTATTGCCGCCTTTGAAACAATAGATCCGTCCCCGATAATAAGCCAGACTGGCACCGGTTTTTATTTTTCGATTCGCTGGACCTAATGGAACCGGTCTTAAGTCCACCCAAGTATCGGCTGAGATAATATACCCGTAAAAATCGTTACATCTGCCACCTTTTATCGCATAGATAGTATCGCCACCAATCGTCAAGGCACCACCTGCCTTTACCATACGCTCTCGGTAATCACTGGGCAATCGGCTATAATAAGGTGGTATACTATTAGCAACCCGCCAGGTATTAGTTTGGGGATTATAACTTAAGAATTGACGGGTCTTGTTACCAGAAAGTAGATAAACCTGACGATTGATTGGAGCATAAACTAATCCGGCACCATAGTTAGGTTTTTTCAATACCGCTGGTCCAGTTGGAGTATTAATCAGCAATGGGATGGTGCACCGTTCGGTCCAGGTGTTAGTAAGAAGATCATAAGCGTAGAAATCTTGGCTATTGCCACCTTTGATAGCAAATATTTGATTATCACCATAGCAGAGCGCAGTCCCTGCCTTAGCCTTTTTCCGTCGACCAGTCTGAGTATTAGAATCAGGTAACGAAGGCAAAGACTCCCATCTTTCCGTCATAATATCATAAGCGAAAAATTCCAAGTCGTTGCCACCCTTCAAGGCAAACACCTTCTTTTGCGCTGGATAATAAGTGAGAGCACCATCTTTCACCCGTTTATGACTACGACCTAAAGGAATATCAGGCTTCTGTGCCCAGGCTTGAACAAAAATCGAATCCAAGATTACATTGTTCAATGTCTCCTTTTCACCAACCAAGAATGCCACCGTGCAAGCTAAGGAATATCTGCCTAAATCTAAGTCAATGGGCGAAAAGTTTAAAGTAATACTGTCCCCGGGTTGAATAAATATGTTAGTCTCAACTGAATCGTCATAAATAGCAGTAGTACTTCTAATTCTTAATTTCGTCCAGAACGATTCGGTGATCGCAATATTGCCATAATTGACCAACCGGAACTGCGGCGCTACCGGACCCGGTAGTGTATAACGCGGTGGCGCAACTTTTCGGAATAACGCAATATCTTTTTTGTAAGGGTAGAACTGAATACAAAGTCCCGAACGCAACTTATTACCCGGATAGAATCCACCTACACCACCCTCGCCATAAAGATATTGTAATCCATAGACTCCATTGTCACTCTCAATTCCCACCGTCGCACTTCGACCATAATTATAACGGGCATCGGAACAAAAGACATCCTGATATTGAACCTGAATCACACCATTTTCCTGAAGGATAATTTCAAAAGTGATAGGGTCATTAAGTGCGTTTCGCCGCCGGACATTTTGGTAGATAATTGCCAATTTCCGATTCGGTGCGGTTCCCAATCGTTTAAATATTATTGCGCCGCCGCCATAGGTTGGTCCAAAAACCAAATCGTCCCAAAAGGCATAGACTGTAGTATTCGGTGTCGCTGTATCCGGAATCGGTTGGTTAGTTGGATAACCTGGTGGCGCCCAAACTGCATTCGGTACCAATTGAATCCAACCATTATCCGAAACCCAAAGCCAATAATAAGTTGAATCATAATATCGAAAGGCAAAACCACCTTGGGAGTCAACCAAAGGAAACGAATGAACTTGGTCATCACCTTGATAAATATTATAAGTCGGACCTAAATTACCACTGGTATCAATCCAAGCAAAAGTTGGACCGCCGGTCGTATCCGAATCAATCCAGCGATAGTCATAGGTTGAGAAATCTTGACCGGTGAAATAAGAACGAAAAACGAAAATTGTCTCTTCTTTGGCATCATTGGTTGGGTCTAAATCACCAAGGAGCAAAGTTCTAACCGTCACTCTACCTAAACCGCGAAAATTCGGTGACCAAGGGTCAAAATCCAAAAAGGTGTCAGCACCGGGATTTAAATCAACAGTTCGTATGCTGACATAAGGGGTAAGGGTTGGATTCGTAATTGAAATAATACTACAAACAACCGGCACACCAGCCTGTGGCAAATCGCCCCAGTTTTCAACCCGTGCCTTGGGAATGAAAGTTAAATTTGGTGGTCGGACTATTACCCCCTCTTCCGGTTGACTGATAAAAACAGTTCGAAAATCAGTAGGATTTGGTCTGGGCATTGTGAATTGGTAATTCAGAACACAGCGAATCATCCAGTCACCTGGGGTAAAATCTCGAACATAAATCGAGTCATAACATACCCAATAAGATGCTGAAGTGTCACGGGATGCATCATAACCGAGTTTTGGTGAAAGCGGTTGACCCTCAACTTGAATGAAGAATAGATAGAATGTACTGTCCCAAACCACAATCGAATCGGGTAATATGTCATAA
Organism: Caldifarciminota bacterium; assembly: GCA_039801565.1. Taxonomy (GTDB): domain Bacteria; phylum Hydrothermota; class Tepidihabitantia; order Tepidihabitantales; family JAOUPE01; genus JBDRUX01. The sequence goes on along the minus strand of JBDRUX010000061.1, from coordinate 6,683 downwards.
GCGTTCCAACCCGAAACTGCAGTCAAAATCTTTGATTCGTAAAGAGGTGTCCCCGGCGTACCAAAAGGTCCGTCGTCATCACAAATTCTCACCCGAAAGCGATTGGACATCGTATCGGCAACTGTAAAATAGAATTTTACACTTTCAACCAGCGCTGGGTAAAAACTCGGCTCGAATCTTAAACCAATTCCATACCGCTCATAAACAAAACTTGAATCCCGGAAAATTGTGTCATTGTCGTAGCTTTGCTCATCATGCCAACCAACCTTTATCCGCCGGTCTAAAGTATCATTCGACCGTTCTTGGTCCCCTGCCGCATCCGAAAAAACAATCACTTTATACCGACCAGTATCTGCGGTCCAAGCAAGAGAAAAATCATGAACAATCGTGTCCTGCGCAGGGAAAGTGGCAATGATATCGGTAACGGTATGCACTGGTACTGAATCCGGAAGATGGATAATCGAACAGGTCACCGCCACATTATAGAGAGTCTCTCGTCCAACATTCATAAATTTGACAGTTGGCGTGATGGTGCCAGGAATTTCAAACCGTTTTGGCCGTCTAATTCGAACAGCGGCGATGTCAGTATCATTAATTGTCGTTCCGGTCAATGTAATATTGTCTATGCTCCAATGTCCTAAACCAGCCTGGCTACCCTCAAAGACCCAGCAGAAACGTACCAAAGGTTGATTGGTTGCCCAGGGTAAGGTAAAAATTTCTAACTGGGGAGGGACAATTTGATTGGTATAATCACGGATTATATAGGGCCAAGACAAACCGCCATCAATCGAACCTAAAAGGACTGCCCGATATGAACCAATCAAAGATTGGAAATAAGTTGAACAGCGTAATGCAATATCATAATAACCAGAACAATCAATCGTATCTGAAATTAAAGAATCTGGGGAATCACCGGTGAGTAAGTTACCAATAAGACAAGCATAGGGTGTCGGATTGGCATTCCAAGGTGGGGCAAGACCGTCCTCTCGATGCCAATCATTGTTAGAAGTATCCCCAGTAAAAACAATTGTCCAGCCGGGTGGCGGATTAGTTGTTGTCCATAGGCTATTGAAATTTTCACTGAAAATCGTTACTGCGGAAACCGAAGTTATGCCAAAAAGAACCAAAAGCGTTGCCGATATAAGTTGACCTCTGTGTACCAGACCGTTTAATTGAATATTAAAGAAATACATCTTACCTCCTTTATTTGATAAAAATTAGATTTAAGCCCGATGTTGGCTTAATTACGTAGTTTGGAACTCTTTGACTTCTCATTAAATTTTAATGCCCCAGCCTTTTACTTTTTGCTTTTTGACTGGGGTCCTAAAGATTATAAGATGATTAAAGAATTTGTCAAGCAAAAATTTGCTGGGCAAGGTTACTTTCTATAAATTTATTGGTAATCAAATTTTAGTGAATGAAGACAAAATAGCCGAGGACAATACCAAAGATGTCGTATATCAAATCTCGATAGCTGAATCGGTCTTCGGGACGCACCGCATCATAAAATTCTTTCGTAATACCTAAAGCAAAAGTCCCGCCAACACTCCCAACCGTTGAATAAGGCTCTTTCACTTCAATTCGATTTGCCAAAAGATGATAACCAGAGCCAACCAAACTAAAACTTACCACTAAGTGATAAACTTTGTCAATCGCAAACCAGCGGTCAGGGATTTTAACTATTTCCCTCCGTTCGGTTGAATCACAATTAGTAAGTTGAAATTGGACCGGCCGACTCCAAGTTTCGCTTGGTTGCATCCCGGTTGGCACTATGGTAACTTGCGCTACTAAAGTTTGGGTTAAAAAAAATTTTGACTTCGATAAAACCAAAGTTTGTTCCTTTGCCGAACTTGTTTTAGCTGAGATTGTTAACAAACAAGCAATAACCAAACTAAAAAACCATTTGCCGGCTCGCCCTTCTATTTTTAAAGTAGGCTTCACTGTAAAGGTTGCCAACCTTGAGTTCAAAAACATAAGACAATTTATCACAAAATTTATGTTTGGCAAGTAGCGAAGATGAAAATTAACAGTGCGTTTAATTGGTTCAAAAGTTTAAATTGTTCAAGGGATTGTCCTGCCAAGTAAATCATCTGGTGTTAGGAGATACGTTTGCCCCTGCACGCTTTGACACAAATTCCACAGATATATTGGCTGGAATAGCCCATTTTTTGAAACTCTTTTAATTTCTCAAAACACTTGATATGGTCGAAATCTTCTTTTCTTTCCTTGATGGCTTGTGCCGGACAGACCGCAACACATTCATAACAATCACCGCAACCTTCGAAATTCGAAATTCGAAATTCGAAATTCGAAAATGGGATTGGCATATTGGTTAGAATCGTTACTAATCGAACTTGGGCGCCATATTCAGGAGTTACCAAAAGGTTATTTCTGCCAATCCAACCCAGCCCGGCGGCTTCGGCGATTCGTTTATGCGAAAGATGCGCCTTTTGATTCTGCCAATCCACGATTTGCGATGCCGGAATTGGTAACGCTAAATAACCAGCTTGTTCAATTGCACTAGTAACTTTTATTGCCAATTGGTCAAGAAACATATTTATTGTCCGATAGTGATGAAAATAGAGTTTGGTCGGATGGTCAACGATTTCTTCCAGAATCGCGTGGGAAAGTTTCTTGGCAATACTTATAGCAAATTGAAATTTAGTAAGAAACTTAGAATCTAATAAAAAGTCTTCAGTTTTAACCCCAGTCAAATCCGCAACCCCCAACAAATCAGCCCCACTATCCAAAATTAGTTTTTCCAGCTGGTCAAAAGTTAAACCATTCTTTTTATTCACCGGAACCCTTGATTATTTGATTAGAATCAATTTTTGAATCGTGCTATTTCCTCCTTGTGAGCTAATTTTTATGAAATGGACACCAGAATTTAAACCATTTAGGGAATATTTATGGATACCTTGATTTAGATAGCCAGAATGGATTAACCTTTCTCTTTTCCCCGAAGCGTTGTACAGTTCCAAATTGAAATATCCGGAAAACGGCGCATAGAAGATGAAGTCGGTGCGAGAGATACTCGAATGAACCGATACCTTTAAATTTTGAATTTTGAATTTCGAATTTCGAAAATGGGATTGTGGTTCTTGGATACCAAGTTCACCGCGGTATTTAATCGTTAAAAAATCATAACTTGTTGTGCCGAACGAAGCGCCCGTGACAATTGGATTACCATTATCGTCACAGGCGACATCGCCTCCTTCGTCATCCGAGCCATTATCATAGGTCGCTGTCCATAACACATTTCCGGCTGGGTCATATTTAATCGTCAGATAGTCATATAAATACATTTCGCCCGAAACTCCGGTAACGAAGATATTATTATCGTTATCGCAACTAACACCCAATACTTCTTCCTCTTTGGCTTGGCTATAGGTTCTTGACCATAAGAGGTTGCCGTCGCTGTCGTATTTCAGTATCAAATAGTCAGTGTTTAAAGTATCACCAGTAAGACCACCGATGACAATATTATTCGCTTGGTCAGTGGCAATTCCAACGCCATAATCAAAAAGGCTCAAATCAAAGAATCGGGTGAAGATGGTATCGCCTTCTGGGTTAAATTTTAAAAGGATACAATCAAAGTTGTAACCATCGCCCAGAAAACCAGCCATCACAATGTTGCCTTCGCGGTCAATCGCCGAACGATAACCAATATCGTATATTGTAAAGTCGTAAGTCCTTGACCACAAGGTTTCGCCATTTCGGTCATAGCGTCCTATCCAAAAGTCATAACCGTACCCGGTGAAAGATGAACCAGTGATATAATAATATCCAGCATTACTGGCAACAATTCCTGTTCCGACTTTATTCGGTTCGATTCGCTGCCACTTGATTTCACCAGCTGAGTCATAGTTAATGGCCAGTGCTGATAACTCTTGGTCAAAACTTTGCTTCCGAATTCCGAATTTCGATTTTCGAATTTCGAATTTCAGCCCTCTGTAACTGAAAATGTAGCCAGTGGCAAGAATATTGCCTTCGCCATCAATACCGGCATCAATTGCACATTCGTCAAAACCCAAGTCAAAAATTCGCGTCCATAAGGTTTCGCCTTGTCTATCACACTTCACCACTAAGAAATCGTCATTTGAGCCATTAAACCGATAGCCAGCGATGGCGATTTTGTTTTCTCGGTAAGCGATGCCATTTGCTATTTCATCATTCCCCATATCTAATCTTCTTAGCCACAGCGTATCTTGGGCAAAAGTGAATTGGCAGAGAAGAAGGATACAAGTTATTATAAAAAGGCAGTATTTCATTTTGCCTCCTTGGCTAAAAAGTTAGCAGTAACTATTGGTAAAGTCAATAATTAATGAGGGGCAACCCCTCATTCTATCCATTCTTTAAAAGGGATGTTCAAGAGTTCAATTTGGGACTTTTTTGCGTTTTAAAAAGACCATTAAAGCAAAGATTGCGGCAGGAGTAATACCGGGAATTCTTTGGGCTTGACCCAATGAGACCGGACGAAACTTATTTAACTTTTCTTTCACTTCATTTGATAAACCAGCCACTTGATTGAAATCTAAGTCGGTTGGAATCTTAACCGATTCCAATTCAGTAAACTTTTCAATCTGCTGTTTGGCGCGTTCGATATAACCTTGGTATTTCACTTCGATCTCAATCTGCCAAAATAATTTCTCTGGTATTTTGGGCTCGATTCCAGCCAAGTCAATCAAATTCGCAAAATTTATTTCCGGACGCCGTAACAGTTCTTCTAAGGTAACTGAATTTTTAATCGGTGCGGATTTTAATTCGGCTAATTTCTGATTGATGAGTCGGCTTGGTGCAATTCGAGTCTTCACTAAAAAGTCTTGCGCCTGTTGGAGAAGTTTTGCTTTCTCTTTCACCTTTTTATAACAACTTTCGGGTAAAAGCCCTAAGGCATAACCTTTTGGTGAAAGTCGCAAGTCCGCATTATCTTCTCGAAGCACCAGCCGATACTCGACCCGTGAAGTGAACATCCGATACGGTTCATTTGTCCCTTTGGTCACTAAATCGTCAATTAAAACCCCAATATAACCATCAGCGCGACTAAGAATGAACGGTTCTTTACCTTGAATTTTAAGTGCGGCATTGATTCCGGCAATTAGACCTTGGGCTGCTGCTTCTTCATAACCCGTGGTCCCATTGATTTGACCGGCAAAAAATAGCCCTTCAATTAACTTTGTCTCAAGGGTTGGTTTCAGTTGGGTGGGGTCAGCAAAATCGTGTTCCACCGCATAACCTGGACGAAAAATCTCTACATTCTCTAATCCTTTGATACTCCGTAACATCTTGATCTGAATATCTATAGGCAAACTGGTTGAGACACCATTAGGATAATATTCAACTGTCGAGAGACCTTCTGGTTCAATAAAGATTTGATGCCGGTCCCGGTCCGGAAACTTTACAACCTTATCTTCAATTGAAGGACAGTATCTCACTCCAGTACCCTTAATCTTACCGGTGTATAATGGTGAGCGGTCAAGTCCGGATTTAATAATCTCGTGAGTCTTGCGATTGGTATAAGTGATATAGCAAGGCAAAAAATTTTTCACTCTTCGTCTGGTCCAAAACGAAAAAGGAGTTGGTGGTTCATCACCATATTGTGGCTCCAGTTTAGAAAAATCAATCGTTCTACCATCAAGCCGGGCCGGCGTCCCAGTCTTAAATCTTTTCAATTCGAACCCTAAATCAATCAAATTTTTGACAATGGCAACCGCTGGTGCTTCGTTGATTCGACCACCCGGAAAACTCTGCAAGCCGATATGGATAAGACCATTCAGAAAAGTACCCGGTGCTAAGATTACCGCTTTACCCAAAAACTCTTCACCCAATTCAGTCTTAACACCAGCTATAGTTTTTCCTTTGACCAAGAGATTAGTGACCGTACCTTGTTTTAATTCTAACTTTGGTTCTTTTTCGCAAAGTGAACGCAAGTAAAGCCGATAATTTTGGCGGTCGGTTTGGGCACGGGAAGAACGAACCGCTTGTCCCTTTTTGGTATTTAACTGCCGAAACTGGATTGCAGTTAAATCAGTGACTTGTGCCATCACACCACCCAAGGCATCAATCTCTTTCACCAATTGCCCCTTACCGATACCGCCGATTGCTGGATTACAGGACATAAGTCCCAAGGTGTCAAGATTCATTGTAATTAACAAAGTGGCACAGCTCATTTTGGCTGCGGCTAAAGCGGCTTCGATTCCGGCATGACCACCCCCAACTACAATTACATCATACTGGTTCGTAGTCCGACTGATTAAATCTTTTTTCACAATAAGATTTTATCCGACCAAAAAATTAAGTCAATCAGATAAAGCGGCAAAGCCTCTTGGTTGCCAAGTGGTATTTCTTTCGGCTTCGTGTTACTATTTAAACAATTGAACCAGTTTGAACTAAATTTTCATCCCAAAAGTCCACGATTAATGGTCAGGGATTGATAAACACCAAAAACGATTTAACCTATCTGAACATTATTTCTTATGCATCCTTAAAATCAGTAATTAAGGCACCGTTCTTAGGGATTAGTGAAATAATGAGGCAAGGTCAAGCAGCAAATTGTCTGCAAATTCATCCTCCAATAGTTGATTTTTCGGTATCGGAAATACCGTTTTTTCGATCCCATTCTTCTAATTCTTTCATATCCAGATAAGAACCTTGACACGCCCATTCCATAGTCTCGTCCATCG
>JBDRUX010000060.1:0-15032 GCA_039801565.1 Caldifarciminota bacterium | reverse complement strand
TAAGAGTTAGAAGACCAAATGGCGGTGAGACTTTTGTTCGCAATACCCCTGAACAAATCCGCTGGCAGAAATTCTATCCGCCAAGATGCGATTCACTTTCCTTATTTTACTCTTTAGATAATGGTAGGACCTATGACACAATCATTACCGGTCTTTCTGGAAATGACAGTTCTTATCTTTGGACGGTTCCTGATACTTCTGCTGATTCCTGCAAGGTTAAAATCATCGCCTATGGTCCAGGCTGGCAATATGATGAATCCGATGGAGTTTTTGCAATCACACCTTCTGGAATAGAAGAAGACCGTTATCCGCTTTCCGCTGACCGCCTATCGCTAAAAATCTTACCCAATCCAGCAAAATCAGGTGTTAGATTTCAGATACGGGGTGCTGGTGGAAGGAAGTTAACTCTGAAGATTTATAACTTAGCCGGCGAATTAGTAAAGAGTTTGGCGGTAAGCGGAGAGCGGTCTGCGGTAAGCGAATTTATCTGGGATGGCAGAGACGACAAAGGCAAAAGGGTCATCCCTGGTGTCTATTTTATCCAATTGACTGACAATAATGGCACTATAACCCAAAAGGCGGTCAGGGTTAAATAAATATTGCGATTTAAAAAAATTCACCCACTATTAGCAATTATTATTGGAATTATTATCTTTTGGTTGCTCAGTAGACTGCTCTTTATTCCGGAATGGAAAAAGGTTGACCGGGTGGTGATGACCGGTAAGAAAGCGGTAGAAAATGAAGATTTAGCAACCGTGATGTCACTGGTGGCAGAAGAATACGGTGACGATTTCGGAATGGATTATGAGCGGTTAGAAAAGTGGTTTATAACTCATTTTCGGAATTATGATGATATAAAGGTTTTCATCCCATATAAAAAGATTACGGTGGATGATGGTGTGGCGGTTTGTAGCTTAAGGGTTTCGGTTCGAGCTCTAAACCAAAGTACTGGCGAACCAGAGGTAATTTATGGCTATTCGGCTTGGGGTGATGAGTTAATCTTAGATTTAAAGAAGATAAACAAAAGATGGCTATTCACTAAAGCCAAACCGTAATTGTTCAACTCCGCTTAATCCGGTTCAAGTAAGTTATCGGACCGCCGCCGATGGTTATTTAACTGCATTGAAAAAAGTTCGAATCAAAAAATTATTGACAAGGTGGCTTAAATGATTACCATACTGAAAAGACGAAAGAATTTATTAAAAATGAGGTTTTCTGGTTATTCAACCAGCGTCAGGGCAAACGAAATACTTCGTCTATGAACGAGTTAGTTGCATTTGCTACAGGGGCGCTTTCGGAATTTTATATAAGCTCACTAATTAAATTATGGTTATGACTATGAAAAATCTATGGAACAACATAAAAAGAGAACATGTTATTAAGGCAATTCAGAAATTTGAAAAACTTAATCCAGATTATCCTAAGCCACGAAATACTTTTCTAGTATATAATGGCAAGATATATCCTGCTAAACATATTCGTGGGCTTGCATTTGAAATTGCAAATAACAAGGAAATTAAGAAAAGTGAATATAGCGGTGGCCAAGAAACAGTAAATTTTTTCAAAAGACTTGGATTTGAAGTTGAATATAAAAAGACCCATATCAAAAGGGCATCAGCAAAAAAAGAAGTCTCCAACAAAAAACTTTCTGTTGTGGAGCAAAAAATGCTTTGCAAAGAGTATTGCAAAAAAGGTTCGGAATTATAGAAACCGAGAAAAAATTTGAATGGCTTAAAACCCCTAATCCTGAACAATTACCTGCTGAATACAGGAAACTTGTTGATGCATTAATAAAATACAGAAATCAGAGAACTTTCCTTAAACCTAATTATCCTTTGGCATGCGATATTGTGATTGAGCAACACCAGATAATTATTGAATATGATGAAAATCAGCACTTTACTCAAGCCCGTAAAATAACTTTAGAAAATTATCCTGAAAATGTTAAGGTTTATTTTGACAAGGACTATTGGATTGAACAGTGTAATAAAATCAATGCAAAGGACAATCATCCTGTTGATAGAGATGAAAAACGCGCTTACTATGACGCAGTAAGAGATATAGAGGCATTTAAACATGGCTATAAGCTTATTAGAATCAAACATGGTGATTTTGATTGGACAAGTGAAAATGCTATTGAGTATTTAAATAAAATAATCCCGATAAACTCAGGAAAACATAAAATTGCTCGTATAGTGGTATCTGGTAAGCAATATAAAGATAATGATGAGCCGGTTTTGGCAGAATTAAAAAATGTTTTGGTTTCTTTTGTTAAGGATGCGAACTCAAAAAATATGAAGTTTGAATTTATTATAACACCCGGCGGTTTCTTGAAATTTGATTGGCCTTACGAATTTGACAAATGGATCGACAACGATGAAGCGGTAGTGTCCCTATTGTCGTGGAAATTTAAATGAGTATAATAAGCTTAAAAGGAGAAAAGGTATGAAACTTAGTCAAGGAACGGTTATTTTCGAAGAAGACACTCTCACCGAGGCGATTAGACGAGAGGTTCGCTCATTCATTGAAAGAATTGTGCTCGAAGAACTTGCGGCGACTTTGGGCGCTGGCCCTTATCAGAGGACAGAGGAGCGTCAGGGGTATCGTCATGGCTTTGAGCACCGGCAGATATCAACTTCGCTGGGCAGAACTGATATAAAGGTTCCGCGGGGTAGACTATTCGGACCGGATGGCGAAACCATCGAATGGCAGAGTCATATCCTTCCTCGCTATCAGCGTCGAGCCAAAGCTCTTGACGATGCTATTCTGGGAATCTACCTTTGTGGTGCCAATACGCGCCGGATTAAACAAGCGCTAAGACCACTTTTGAAGGGAACACCCTTATCGAAGAGTAGTATCAGCTGTCTGGTTTTGCGTCTAAAAGAGTATTTTGAAAGTTGGCGCACCCGTGCCCTTCATAACGAATTCGTCGCCTATCTCTATTTAGATGGCTTTGGGGTAACAATCCGCTCTTGTGGCAGGGTCTGCCGGGTTCCCGTGTTGGCAGCGGTGGGAGTAAACGAAAAAGGCGAAAAGATTCTCTTAGGGTTATGGCTGCGTGGTTCGGAATCGGCACAAGCCTGGCAGGGAGTCATCGAGGATTTGGTCTTGCGTGGGTTGCCTTGTCCCGAATTAGTAATCATTGATGGCAATCAAGGGCTTCGGTCGGCTATTGAGCTTACTTGGCCAAAAATTGATGTTCAGCGTTGTGTAGTGCACAAACTCCGAAACCTCCTTGCCCATGCTCCTAAACACGCTTCTGAAGCAATTAAGGAAGATTTTCATGCCATCGTCTATGCCAGTGGTTTAGAGGAAGCTTTGCTAGCGAGAGACCGCTTTGTGCGGAAATGGAAGACCCGGTGCGAAGGTGTGGTGAAAAGTCTTAAAGAGGCGGGCAATGAGCTTCTAACATTCTTTCGTTATCCCCAAAGTCAATGGAAAAGTCTTCGCAGTACCAATATCATTGAGCGGCTTTACGGGGAGTTTCGGCGTCGAATAAAAACACAAGCTTCTTTACCTTCTGAGCATGCGGTATTAATAATTCTCTTTGGTCTTTTTGCTTCGGGTCAAATCTGTCTGCGGCGGCTCTCGGGGTGGCGTGATATGCCTCAGGTAGTCAATAAAACTATTGACAAGGTGGCTTAAATGATTATAATGTCAACAATGGCAAAGTTAAGAATTTCCACGAATATCGGGACAGGACCTAAAGTTTTGGTCTCCGCTATTTCGTAACTCAAATCACCGGCGATTAATTTTAAGATTTCCTCAAGTGGAGTTTTCGCTAAAATGAGCGAACTGGGTAAGGGTAAGTTTCGCAGATTTTCTTCTAAACTTTCAACAATACCAATATCGGTATCGAGTGTGGGCTGAATTATAAACCCGCCTGCTGCATCAACCTTATTTTTTGAATTGATATAGACCCCAGCCGCTACCGCTGATGGTTTTTGTTCTGAGACCATAAAATAATACGCCAAATCCTTAGCGATACCACCAGAAATGAGCGGTGCTGAACCCCGAAATGGCTCTTTTAAACCCAAATCTTTTATTACATAAATCATTCCCGCACCTATTGCACGTTCGACATCAAGTTTACCTGAAGGATTGAGTTCCAGGTCAACCAAGGGTCGTTTAACATAGCCCCGAACATTGCCCAACCAATCGGTTTGGGCATATATCTCTCTAAGTGGTCCAGAACCGAGAATTTGAATACTTAGGGTCTGCTTTTCGGCAAGTAAAGCAGAAAGCATTCCGACCAAGGTAAGGGTTCTTCCCAATGCTGCGGTAGCAGTTGGTAAAGTTTGGTGGCGTTGGCGTGACTCTTCAACCAAATTTGTCGTCTGGGCAACAATCGCTAAGACTCGACGATTAGCAATCGTTGCTTTTATTAAATAGTCATCCATATTTGAGTATATTTAATTATTACTATATGTAACTAGTCAGAACAAGACTACTTCTTTGTTAAAGTAAAAAAGAGTTTAACTGAGCATCATAAAAATTTTATTAAAGCTAAATTAATTACACTGTCCACTTTAAGGCCCAATCTCGATACGAACTGATAAACCAATAAAATTTTTAAATCAATCTACTTTCTTCAATTATTCTTTTTAAGGCCAGTCGTTTTTATTTAAATAAACTAAATGTCGGACAATAGCCGTGTTGGGTAGAGCAATTTTTTTTATTTCTGCTTTTAGAGAAAGGGATTCTAAAATTTTTTGGGCTGAAGAAATTTCCTCAATAGCATTAGTTGATTTATAGAAAATAATCTTGCCTTGCGGTGCCAGTAAAGGTGTCACAATTGGCGCAACCTTCCGAATTTTTCCTAAGAGCCGAATTAAAACAATATCGCAGTTATTTACAACTTCCGAATTTGGGTTTTTGATTTCCAGTTCGACTCGTTGGGCAATCACCTTCGTCCTTTTGAGGTCTAATTCATCTACCACTTTTCTTAAAAATGCTGCCTTCTTTTGAATTGATTCAATTAAATAAACTGTTATGTCATCACGTATAATCTTTAAAGGAATTCCTGGTAATCCCGCACCGGAACCAACATCACAGACTGCACTGTCTTTTGGTATGTCGTTTAGAACTATTAACGAATCAATAAAATGGTAAGAAAGAAGACGATGGGTGTCTTGACGCGAAATTAGATTTATCTTTTGGTTCCAGTTCAGAATCAATTGATAATATTTTTGGAAGTTAGTTAATTGTTCCCCAGTCAGTCGGTATCCTAATTCTGAAACGTTTTTAACGAAAAGACCCCAATCGGTCACTGATGCAGTCTTAGATGGTTTCTTGCTGGCGCTTTTGTTTATAGATTGAATTTTGTCAAATAACCAATTTAGTCTCTAATGTAGATATTGGTTTCTAAGAACTTATGGTATTCCGTCCACTTGACGCCTTTATTTTTCGCTTGTGCCTCACGAAACATCATCACTCGAGCATCAGTATAATCTAAGATATGAAGCAAAAATGCTTCGACGAATTTCGGCGTTTTGGGCGAACCAAATTCAAGATGCCCGTGATGAGTTAAGATCATATGAAGCAACATTCTTCTCAATTCTTGAGGGAAATTGGGAATTTCAGCAATCTTAGCACTAACCATTTCGTAACCCATTACGATATGTCCCAATAGTCTACCATCAAAGGTATGGTCAATGACTTTCTCGTAACTATATTCTTTGATCTTGCCCACATCGTGGAGAATAATTCCAGTGAGCAGTAAAGAGCAATCAATTTCTGGGTAAACCTTGCCGATTTCTTTAGCCAGCCTTAACATATAAACGGTATGCTCGAGCAAACCACCCAAATAGGTATGATGGACTGAAGCAGCACCGGGTGCGGTTTTGAATTGCTCAACAAATTCATCATCGGCAAAGAAATTTTCGACTAATCGCAAAAGATAAGGATCCTTTATCTGACTAAAATAACTTTTCAACTCCGAAAGTAAGTCATCAAGATTAAATTGGCTTGTCGGCAAAAAGTCGCTTTTACTGACTGTTTCGATTGGAACTTTCGAAATTTCCTTAATCGCAATCTCTAAACTACCGGAGTATTCCCGAGCCAAACCTGAAATCTGAAAAAATTGTCCCGGCGTGGCTAAATCAAGCCAAGTCTTGGCATCGTCCCAGATTTTGCCTTCGATTGTTCCAGTCTTATCAGATAACTGTAAAATTAAGAAAAAACCGCCATCCTTTTTATCCCGAATTTCTCGAGAAACCAAATAAAATACATCCTGAACTAATTGACCGGCTTTCAAATCCTTAACGAACTGATGTTTCATTAACTATAAAGCGAAAGATAAGGTGAAACGATGGACTCTACCCAAAGCAAGCATTGGGGTGAAGGCGTAGTCTAATTGGAATTGGGTTACCTTAACTCCTAAACCAATGCCAGTTCCAGCAAAAATATCCGAACCACCGCCGGTTCTTAAATCACGGCCGAAAGAGTTGATACCTGTTCTTAAGGCTAAAAACGGTACGACCCAATACTCAATTCCAGCCCGAACCCCAAACTTACTGTAAAGCGGAATATCTAAATTGAGATTGAGACCGTTAGTCGAATAGTTAAACCCAAGGCCCAAATCTATAGGTAGTTTGTCTTTTTCCGTACGAAATGGCTTAAGGACTACTCCAAGGTTTCTTAGTGCTGCCCCAAAATGAAGTCCTTCGAGGGGCAATAAGATACTTGTCCCAATATTTGCGCCAAAACCAATTGTGAAGAATGTATCGATTTTACCGTAAAGACCTTTTAACCCTAAACCGAGTGCCACCGGCTCACTAACTAAATAACCAAAAGCAACATCAAAATTGGTATAGCAGACCGTGAATGTTGGCGGTATTTGTTCGTTGCCGGATTCGTCAGTTTTTTTCATTGCCCCACTGTTCAAATAAGTTATTCCAATTCCAATTCCGTTATCACTTAATGGTTGGGTATAACATAATGAACCCATCTGGATACCAGCTAGATAATTGATGTAAGTTGTCCCAATTTTTGATTCAGCAATATCAACCAAGCCGGCAGGGTTAAAAAAGAATCCAAAGGCGTCGTCAGCTAAGGCAATGGCAGTGTTACCCATCGCTGCGGCTCGAGCTGGAACCGTGATATTTAACAGGTCGAACCCGGCAGTTCCAACATTTGAAACTTGGCTGAATAGAGTTAATGAAAGGATGACATTTAGCATAATGGAAACAGTTTAATAAAATCTCATACTAAGTCAAGCTTAAATAAAGCAATTTTGAAAATGTAATTTTACTTAAATTTTGGCTTAAAGGTAATTTTGATTCGAGGTGTCAATAATTAAAAATTTCTAAGTTTGAGCCGCAACGGCACGTTTGCCGGCTTTTTTCCGAATGTGTTCACCAGAATATCGAATTCCTTTGCCGTGATAAACATCGGGTGGACAAATTCTTCGGATGTCGGCTGCGGTTGCCCCAACCAATTGCTTATCAATACCTCGGATAATGATCTCAGTAATTAAAGTCTTTGGGTCTTCAGGATTAGGAACGTTCTTCACATCGAAGGTAATCCCTTTCGGTGTTGGTATATTAACCGGATGGGAGAAACCAAGGGTCAACTGAATCCCTTCTTTAGTTTTTTGTGCTTTATAACCTACTCCCCGAACTTCTAAAATTTTTTCATAACCAGTAGTTACTCCTTTTAGCATCGAAAGAATTAAAGCCCGGGTGGTTCCAACTAATGCCGGTGAAACATTACCAACCTTCTCAAGACTGATTTTGTTATCACTGATGATAATCTTTAAATTGGGATGCACCGAAAGGTCTAAAGACCCCAAAGGTCCTTTAGCGACAAATTTGCCGTCGTTAAATGTTGCACTAACATCCTTTGGAATCGGAATCGGTTTTAATTTTTTTGCCATTAGATATAATATAATCAAAAAAAACGAAGTGTCAAGCCTTTGTTTTGGGCATAAATTCAGAAAAGGAAAAATAATTTAAATCGAATTTAACATCTCTTAAATCACCTTTTGTATCTTTTCACTGCGTATCATAATTTAAATTCTAAAAACCACTGCAATTCAAAATATAAACAATTAAATTTAATTCAAAATTTTTCTATTATTGACATATTGAAAATTAACCTTAATATTAGGTTATGTGCAAGAATTTGCTTATATTTTGTTTGGTTATAATATCTTCTGTTTTAACTTTTGCCCAAATTAAACAATACCCAAAATCGGACCAAGTAGGCGTCGAGGCACCTGTAATTCCGGAAAGATATATTCTAATGCCTGGTGATAATTTATTGGTAACAATTCTCGGTAAAACCACTTACTCTTATACCACTTACGTAACTTATGATGGGAAAATGACGATTAATATCCCAATGTCGCGAATTATGGAAGATGGCTCAAGTAAGCATTATTCCGAAGTGATTGATGCGATAAAAGTAGCTGAACTGACATTAAAGCAAGCAGAAGATTCAATAAACACTATCTTTAGCCGATATTTTCGCGATACAAAAGTAAAATTAACATTAATTGGCGTCCGCACCGGCACGGTATTTGTGACCGGTGAGGTAGAAAAACCTGGTGGTTATGACGCTAATCCTACCGAGCGAGTATCACAAGTAATTGCTCGCGCTGGTGGCTTAACACCGGTCGGGTCAAAGACAAGAATTCAATTGATTAGAGGGGGTCAATCAATTACCGAGGTGAATTTAGAACGATTCGAAATAGCCGGTGACCTAACCGCTAACCCTTTTGTCGAGTCTGGTGATATCATTATTGTGCCAGCAATGATGGCAACAGTTAGCGTAAAAGGTGCGGTTTTCGGTCGAGGTGAATCCAAACTACGAACTTCAACTTTGACAACAGAAAAAGAGAGAATCAGTGAAGGCGTTTATGAGTTAGCAACCGGTGATAGAATAACTGATATCATTGCCAAAGCTGGTGGCATCACCCCTTGGGCGGATTTAAGCTCAGCTTATATTGAACGATTAGCTATCGGCTCCAATCAGCGAAAAAAAATTCCAATTGATTTGAATAAAGTCATCTTAGAAAAAGATCAATCCGCCGATATCGAGATGTTACCGGGTGATATTTTAGTAATACCACCGATTAATACCTTAGTCTATGTTGAAGGTGAAGTCGTTGAACCCGGCTCTTTCCCGTTTATCCCCAATCAACGAGCTTCTCATTATATTGGTCAAGCCGGCGGACCAACTAATGTCGCCAATATTAAAAAAGCTTATATCCAAAGAGAGAATCGGAAAATCTCAATCAACTCTGACCCACTGGTTGAACCTGGCGATATCGTATATGTACCACGCCTGACATTAAAGTGGTGGCAAGACCATGTCCAGATATTGAGTTCAATTGCTATACCATTAGCAGTAACAATAATGTCGGTCTTATTAGCCTCAAAGTAATTTTCCAAGCCTTAAATAGACCCATTGAAATAAAAATTTTATTCGGTTATTGAAAAAATTCTTTTGACAATGTTTAATAAACTTTCCTTAACTCTTATACAGTTCTTGTCGCCGTGCTTCTAATAAATCATTTTCTTGCCCAGCAAATTCCGCGGCGGTAAGAATCTCGGTATTGCCTAAGTTAGTGGCGAAGATCTCCTCAAGGTATTTTTTATAATTCAAGTCCCGTAAAAAATGATGGTCAAGGATTAATTTATTAACCTTCGTCTCATTGATAATTCGGATAATATTTTTAATCGAACGGGCTAAATCTTCCGGACGAAACCGATAATTAAGCATATAAGTCATAGGGCCATCAGCAAATATAATGTCAGGATTTTGCTTTAAAATAAAAGCTAATTGTTCATCTAAGGTTATTCCTTGAACATCCGAAGTGAAGAGAAATTTTTCACCACCCTCCTGCACTGCTACTTCAATCACCATACCTAATTTATTACTGACGCCATGACAAACTGCTTCCGAACAGATAATTTCGGTTGCACCAAAACGAAAACTTGCCCCGTCACCAATTAGAATCTCTTTAGTTAAGCCATTAATTCGATGTAAAAAAACCGCAGCCCGCTCGCGTTGGCTATCATTAATGTTCTCTTTTGGATTTTTGATAATTAAAATCTTATCCTGAAAGAGTAAGGGAAAGTCGGGATTGTGGTGGTCGTAATGATAATGGGTAATAATAATTATCTGGGCAATATTAGCGTATTTAACAATTGTCTGCCACTGTTCTTCTTTTCTCGCCAGTTCTTTTGGATGGGGCGGTAAATTGTAACGCGAAGGGGCAAGGGCACAAGAAGGGTCGATAAGAATTTTTTGGGAAAAATCTAAAAAAGTCGCCATCCCCCGTGTTCCTAAACTATCAAACGCTATGGGTATTATTTTCACTACTTGTTAGAATTTGAAAATTGCCGGGTGCGAAAATTACTCAGCGTAGCTTTGACTTCTCGAAATATTGGCTGATTTTTTTGAGCCGCCGTTTGTGCCGACCACCTAAGAAGTCCTCGGTTAACCAGACCTTAAGGATTTTACGTGCCATTGTCTTGGTTGTAAAATCAGCCGCTAAGACAAGGACATTGGAATCGTTGTGATTCCGTGCCATCTTCGCCATCGCTTCGTTTAAGCACAAAGTAGCCCTGATCCCTTTAACTTTATTCGCCGCAATTGACATCCCTAATCCGGAACCACAGATGAGAATGCCACGCTTAATTTTTCTCTTTATGCAATCTTTGGTTAAGGCAAGTGCGACATCAGGATAATCAGCTGGGTCTTCACTAAAGACACCGAAATCCTTTACTTCGTAACCAATTTTCGCCAAAAATGTCTTTAGAAATTCTTTGAGTTTAAAACCCCGATGGTCAGCGCCGATACCAACTTTCATTAAATCTTCCTTGCCGGCTGTTTTGATCTTATTCGCGGCTAAAGGGAAATTTTATTTTATATAGGTCAACCAGTGGTATTTATCTTCGATTTCGCCTTCGATAATAGCAAAGAATCGTTCCTGCAATTTTTTGGTTATCGGTCCGGGTTTGCCATCACCGACTTTAATTTTATCAATCGAACGAATCGGCGTAATCTCGGCAGCGCTGCCGGTGAAAAATACCTCGTCGGCAAGATAAAGGAATTCCCTTAACATCATTGTCTCAATCACTTCATAACCTAAATCCCGAGCAATCCGAATAACCGTGTCACGGGTAATACCGGGTAAAATTGTAGCATGAAGTGGCGGTGTGTGAATTTTCCCATTATGAACAAGAAAGATATTTTCGCCCGAACCCTCACTGACAAAACCATTAACGTCTAAGGCAATACCTTCGACAAAACCATATTTTATTGCTTCCATTTTTATCAATTGCGAATTCATATAATTGGCGCAGGTCTTCGACATTGCCGGAAAGGTGTTCGGTGCCATTCGGTTCCAAGAAGAGACCATCACATCCACACCTTCTTCCGTGGCACCACTGCCCAAATACTTTCCCCAATACCAAGTGATGATAGAAACATCAACCGGACAATTAAAGGGATTAACGCCCAATTCATAATAGCCCCGATAGACGATGGGACGAATATAGCACTCCTCTTGTTCATTTTTCCTAATGGTATCAATTACCGCTTGGTTTATTTCTTCTTGGGTATAAGGGATATCCATTCGATAAATCTTGGCCGAATTGAATAGCCTTATGGTATGGTCCTTAAGTCGAAAAATTGCCGACCCCTTCTTAGTTTTATAGCAACGCAGTCCTTCAAAGACCCCAGTGCCATAATGAATAACGTGGGAGCAAATATGTATCTTAGCGTCATCCCAAGGGACGAATTGCCCATTCAGCCAAATATACTTCGCCTTAGATTGCTCAAAAGACATTATACCTCCTGCAGAAATTGATAATTGGTGTTTTCCCTATTTTCTGCTCTTTTGAATGGCGGCGAAGGGATTTGAACCCCTGACACAGAGATTATGATTCTCCTGCTCTGGCCAAACTGAGCTACGCCGCCCCAATTATTGCGCTTAACCCGACCAACCAGAATCAAATAATTTGCGTTAGCGACAATTTGGTCGGTTATTGTCGTGTTAACAATCCTTAAACTACTAAAATTACCCGAAAAGTCAATGCCGTGCTGGAAGATTTGGTGGTAATTTGGAAAGGCTCCTTTCGTTTTCAAAAGTCTTAAAGTAATATCGCGCCTCGCTCGTTAACTTCCAATTTCAATACGCAGTAACACCTGCTCCCGATTCGTTAAGTTACGACTCTGATTTCGGTTCTGATTTTTCTTCGCTCGTTTGCGTTCCTGCCTCAGCCGTGGTTGGTTTTGGTTCAGTTCTTAGCTCTTCTTCCTTCTCAATTTCAAAAAGGTTCTTGTCGTCCTTCTTTTTTACTAAGACTGAGTAGATTAAGACATTACCGGAAAACCAAGTAGCTACACCATAAGACAGAACAAACAGCACGATACAGTAGAAACCAATACCAAATAAAATTGAGCCGACATCTACTGCCCAATGGACTCGAGTATAATAAGACGGCTCCAAGACCATCCCAGCCCTAACATAAAAAAGGAATCGCTCAATGAAATTTCGGCATAACTCTGGCAACCAATTGGGTAGATTTAACTTTAAGAAATGGGAAGCATTCGCCATCATATCATAAATCTTGCTACCAGCAAAGATATGGACAACAACCGAACCAATCTTTATCGCACCAGCCGATGCCAGTCCAAGTAGAAAGGTACCAAGTTTTGCTAAAAACGCCAGCAGCACGCCATAGACGACCAACCGCCAAGGTTGTTCATTAACACAACTAAATACCTCAAAAAGGGTATCAAAAGTATCGTTCTTTGTTGCCCCGGCGACAGCCGGACCGAGCATCAGGGTAAAGACGAAGACGATCAACAAATAGACGATAAACAGACTTACTGCGAATGCCGGCAATGCCATTATGCCAACGAATATTTCGCCAAAGTACGGTATTGCGCCAATTAAACTTAAAACCAAGCCGCAAATCACTAAGGATAAGACGAAGAGCAAAGGTAAAAGTGGACTTAAGCATACTGCCCCGATATTTTGGAAAGCAGACTTGAATGCTTCTTTTACTTCAAAGAATTCATCACCCCGCAATTGTTCATAGGCAACCTTGCTCACCGCAGCACCGGTTATCAACAACACTACCAAGAAATAAACGACACCGATTGCCCAAATTATCCAAGCATACCAGGGAAACGCTTGGGGAATGGGAAGTAGTCGAAATTCTAACCAGATTTCCTCGATTCGCCAGCCAGCACTTAAGTAGGCAAGATACGAGATTATCGCATAGCCGATAAAACCGACCAACAATCCGACGAAACTCATCCACATCTTCTTTGCCGAAAATCCTAATCGGCAGGCTCGAAAGACATCTTTATAATTGAAGTGTGGTTGACTCATAGCGCTCCTTTCTTTTATTCTTTAAATCCTTTTGACTCATCTGGGTAATAACCGAGTCAAATAATATAAAAATAATACCAATCCAGCCATCATTCCTAACCAAATCCAACGCAACCAGATTAGCCATTTGAGTCGGTCTTTCTCTGGAAAATAACGCCGTTTAAACTGAATCATAAGGTTTCATCCTTTGCCAATGCGAAATTGGGAAAGCGGAACTTGAAATAAAGATATCCATTTTCCCCACGTTTCGCATTTTTCGTCCCGAATTTGAACAATTAATGCTCAATCATAAAAAGAAAAACCCTTGCTGTCAAGAGCAAAACACAAATAGCTTCAAAAGTCGTTGACCATCGAAAAATAATAGCATTGCATTATCTAATACGACTCTCTCTTTCAGCATTGTTAATTGTTGGGACAAAAGAAAAATTTAAAGGTTGTCTTTATTAAAATCTGTTATGTCTCATTAACCTTATCTTTGGTACAAATCGTCCCAAACTTGAGACACCCAGAAACCTAAAAAATATTTCTGATATATAAGTTATTAAAAATTAAGGCATTATGAAGTAAGGATTCTTGGCACATCATTTGCATATAGTATTGATAAAAGAAAGGAGCCAAAATGAGTGAAGAACTAAAAAACATCGAGACCTTGGAAGAGTTAGTAAGTTTTGGCAAAATGGCGACGCCTGGAGTTGTTCTCTTCTCAAAAGATGGGAAAACGGTGGATGAGATAAGTCGAGCGGACAATATTGGAGTATATTTGCGAGGTCGGCTATTTGACCTAAAGCGCCGGTATAATTTTTATTATATCAAATTTGCCTATTCATCGATCGAGGCGTTCTTATTCCATTGTCAATTGCATCATCGGTATAATTGTGGTATTCATCCCGAGCCACCGCGTAATGAAAATTGGGGTTGTCCGGTCTTCGGTTGTGCTTGGGAAGGGAAAAGAAAAGCCCGCAAGACCGGTTCAGTATTATATAAACCAGCGGTTGTTAAAGCTTAAGGAGAAGAAATGGAAAACTTCAAAAGATTGGAATGGTTGGATTATTATGTCACTGAGCATCGGCCGGGGGTTTTTATTCTTTCCAATGATGGCGAAGTAGTAGAAGAGATTGCCCGGTCAGATAATGATGTTTACGAGACACTAAAAAGTCTGGTTGAGGTTCCGCGTGGGATTGATGCTAAGTATGCTTATTTTAAGGTTGAGTTTGCTAACGATTCCTATGATGCTTATATTCGGCACTGTAAAATCTGGCATCGCTACCGGCATAATTACGAAACTCATCCCCGTCCGCCCGAAGGGAAAGACTGGAATTGTCCGATTGACGGTTGCGAATGGCACTTATTAATTAATTCCGAAAATCAGTAAAAAATTTCAGAACCGCTTTGGTGCATTATATATCCCGCTCATTTGGTATATGATATCAGGCCGCATAATTTCATTGCTTCTTTCCTATGTTTTTCTGACTTAACTCTGCTTTATCGCGGTTAGACGCAGACCTTCGCTACAAATAATTTTTGATAGTACCACTGGATTTGTTTCGGGAGAAGTTTTGTGCCAGAAAAAGTTGAAATATATTTCAACCTAAAATTAAACGATTTTTTCGTCTATCGTGTTGGTCGTCCGTCAGTTACGCTGATTTTCCTTTAGGGAGGGGGTATCGCTTAGGGGGTG
>JBDRUX010000059.1:0-15288 GCA_039801565.1 Caldifarciminota bacterium | reverse complement strand
TGTTTAAACATTTAGAAGTTAAAAAGTACCCAGAAATTCAAATCAATACTTCGGCTGGCGGTTCCCCGTTGAATATTCTTATAAAGAGTATAGCCGGTATTTAACCCCGATTCGACACTTCTTGAAACTCGATAAGAAGCAGAAATCGAAGTTGTAATGTCACGGTCTTTACGGTTCACCATTGGTGTTGTTTGGATTCTTTGGTCAAACAAGTCCGAATAATTTTCACTTAATCGAAGACTCCAGGTCAGATTCAAATCCGACGAGAAACGAATCTTTTTCAAACCGGGAATTTTTATTCCTTGTGGAGCACTAAATAAGTAACTGAGACTGAAAGAACCGCTTTTTTGTTCATTATTGGTTTTTGTCTGAATATCAATATTTTCACTTTGGGATTTAGAATAACTAAAAGACAGGTTCGTTGAAATCCGTCGCTTCCAACTTGCTTGCCAGGCTAATAAAGGCGAGAAGTTATGGGCAATTGATTTGGTCTGACCAGTCGGTAATAGAGTATTAGTTGTCAGGTCTAAATTACCGTTGCGGTCAGTGCGGCGTGAATAGCTGGTATTGATATTAGAACTGGTTGCCCAATTTTTTAAGAATCGTTCGATTCGAGCAATTGAGATACTCAAATCGGGCCAAGTCGTTGACCAACTACCAGTTGCGCCACCGATTGAATAGCCTTTATTAATTGAATGGTCAAACCGAAATCGTAAACTTAAATCCTTAATCGTAGCCCCTGAACTGATATTAATATTATCTATATAATCACGGTTCTCAGCCGTATCGTAAGTTAAGTAGTCAACCAGACCGAAGCGATATTTCCAATCTGGACGCTTCGTAACATTTAAGAAATCCGAAGTGCGTGCCTTGGAGTAACCGAAATCAATCGGTTCAATCATCTCGGCAAGCTTATCTGTTTGCATCAAAAGCCAATGGGGTGACCCAGGCATTGCACTCGAATCTTTGCGTTCGTCGCGAAGTTTTGCCAAGCCACTTAAGATTTCGGACAATTCAATATCTACCGTGAAATCAATATCTCGACCATTTCCCAGATTCCATTTATTTTCATAATTCCTCGCTATAGCACTACGGAGGCGGTCTTCTCGGTATTCGCTATTAAAATCAACCCTTGGTGATATAACTTCGCCAATTTCTAATCCGTAGCTCGCACCAAAATTTTGGTCTTCACCCATTGCCTGACCAATTTTTATACCACCGACTGGTAGTTTATCATGATTTTGGACCATAAAGTCCCGTTCCTGACTGAAACTATAGTCGAAAGACAAATCACCGATTGGACTATAATTAGCATCAAAATCAAAAGTTCCGGCATAAGAAGAATCGGCCCGTGCATAGGTCCAAGTTGTTTCCGGCCTTGGTTTAGTAAAGCGCGGAATAATACTTTTAGCCACACTAACCCCAGTCTGGATATTCTGAGGAAAAAGGTTAATTTCTTCGCCAAACAACCTAACCTTTAAATCCGGTGAAATTCCATAATTGAGATTTTGAGCTAATGAATAGGACAATGAGCTATCCAAGGGTGCATCCGAATAACCTTTGTTTAGACGCCAGGAATAAGCGAAAGCTTCGATGGTATAATTTAAGAGCCGATTGCCCGATTTTCCTTTCCTAACATTATCAAGGCTCCAAGTCGTGTTTTCACCAATCGTTGCCTGGGTTACTGCATTATCTTTACTCAAAAGCAAATCCGGATAATTAGCCGAATATTTAGGCAAGGTTTTGCTTTCTATTTTACGATAACTCAAAGGTAAATTAAAATTCCAGGATTTTGGTAGCAAACGGTCAAGGTTTATCCGCCAATCGTAACTGGTATTAGTGGCAAAACCACCTGTCTTTACTCCCCTGCCTTCACTAAAGCGTCGGAAGTTAGGGTCGTTGTAACTAATCCCAAAGGAAAAGGTCGAAAAATCAGAAAGATTTAAACCGATTCTTGACTGTAAACCATAACCAGCATCTTTTCTTGGATTGTGTAACCTGATGTCATTAAACCAGATTTCACCACTAATTGGTGCACCACTATTATTCACAATTCCCATTACTTGATAACGAACCTCCGCCAAATTCGGATTACCCATAATCGCAAATGTGCCCAATTCATTGTCAATATAGAAATAACCGGTTTGTAAATTACGCTGAACTTTTAGGGCCGGAAATGTGTCAAGCGGAATTTCAAACTCATACCAATTGGTTCTTCCTGGTATTAGTTTGCCTTGACTAATCCGGTTTCGGTATTCATAATAGTTTAAAGAATCGGTGCCGATTTTTAAGAAAAATACTGGATCATTCCAATCGTTATGAAGGTAAATCTTTAAAACCCGGTAATCGCGATAATCTTCGCGGTCATAGATATATTTAGCAAAACTGACCAAATGCCCTGGCTTAATCGTTTCATATTCGAGTCTTAAAGAAGCCTCAATTTCAACTTGACCGGTGTAATCCCGTTTTGGCTCAAAGGGCGGGATGTAATTAGGATTGGACTTAATGCTAATCTGAGACAGCGTTGCTTTCTCACTACTATCCACCGGGTCGGGGTATGAATAGAAGATAGTATCACGGCGAATTACTACATCACGCCACTTGCTACCAACAAAAGCAATGGAATAAATATCAATCGTATCGGTAGTAACAAATCCATCAAACCAAATACGGACCAATCTTATTTCTTCCCAACGTGGGCTACCGACAGTATCAACATCCGAACCGGTTAATGAGATTCGTAAGAACCGCCAGTCACCGCGCAGCGGTTGAAATCGCGCATCACCCAAATCAACCGAATATTCAAAATAATCATTGCTTCGAGAAAAACCGTTACGGTCTAAATCTTCATAATCAAGTTTGCCATTGTTTTCTGTACCATTAGGATTGGTTTTCGCATCGTAGTCGTCATTGCCATCATCGCCGAAGACATTCTGACCATCAACCCCAATCACAGTATCTAATCCAGTATCCTCACCTTCTACTTTATCTAAGACGCCATTTCGATTACGGTCCTCGGTATCTTCTATTCCATTATACCCGGCAATTGTTCCTTGCGCGGTACGTCTTGGTACATCTTCGTCAATATTTGAGCCGATGCTGAAATGGATTCTTCCATTCGTCCGATTTCGGGTACGGAGAATTACTTCGATGTTTTCTAATTCTCGAAAATCCATACCTAATTGGGATGGGCAATTGGTGATACCAGCCCAGGATGAAGTGTTATCCGGTGTAAAAATAATTCTTAAATAATCAACGGTCTCACTTCCCTCCCGACCAATTTCCGAGCCAAAAATTGAGTCTTTTCGAATTCGGGTTGTTGGGTTAAACCACTTTAAAGGGGTTCGGGCAAAATTAGCTGTGTCTTTACCAACCGGCACCGAACTGAAAAACCAATTAGCAACATTGATACTAATATCGTTACTCATCGTTGAACCTTCAAAGTCATCTAAATAAACTAATCCACGCGTGTTGGGGTCGGGTAGCGACACCGCTACTTCGGATGATATTTGAAATGAAGAAGGTGCTTCAGCCCGCAATAATGGTAATCGGTCAAAAAATGAACTTACTGCTTGGGATTGGGTGGAATAAGAAATATCTGCTTCACTAATCATTCGCCGAAATGGCTCGGCTCCTAATTCCGGTTTATCACCAGGCAAACCTTCTGACCGATAAAAGAGCGAACTGCCAATTTTGCCATTCTCGATAAATTTCCACTCTGCCCGGGTTCCCAGAAGTGATTTCTGACTCGTGGAAAACCAAGGGCGGTATTCAAAGGTCACCCGAATATCAGCATTGGGGGGCAGGGTTCTTTTGAACGATAATTCACCAGTCTGATAATTGATGTCATAGTCAACACCACGCGTCCATAATTCTTGATTAACAAAAACTTTTTCCGAACCTTCTTCAATATCGGTCTGCCCAATATAAAAAGAACCTCGGGCACTGGAATAATTAGCCACAATATAATATTTCGCAACGAAGTTAGGAGGTAAAGGATCCTGCCGATAGATCATCGAATCTTTAACCGAAAGTTGGGGTAAAGCGAAAGGAAAACGGTACGGAAAGATAATCAATCCATTACGCGCATCATATTCCGGCCAGGTTATTTTACCATCACCATCTGGGTCGAGTCCAAGTATTGAAATAAAACTTCTTCGGCTAACCGGGTCATATTCCAAATCTATATCCGGTTGCTCAAGATAAATTTTTAAAGACTCTAACTTAACTTCTTGGGCACCAAGTCGGTAGATGTTTCTTAATTCATAATTCCAACAGGGTGATGAGGTATCAACATAAGAAGGTTTTAATAATTTTAGGACAAGATAGGTATCCCGGGGACTTTCAACAAAAAGATTGCCACCAATGGTATCAGTACCTTTTAGGTAAGAGACCGCCAAAATGTCATCTCTGTCCAGTTGGTTTCTCAGTTCAATCACATTATTACTATGGCGATAATAATCCTCACCCAATTTAAGTAAAATAAATTTGCCTTTCACTCGATGTTTACTGCCCATTGAAGTATCGGCTGGGTCTTGCGGATTAGTTGTGGCTATTCCATTTCGATAATTTTGCGGATTGGCAATCCTTTGGTCTAAATAAATTAATAGATTAGTCACCTCACCAGTAGCTAAAGTGTCAATAACATAGAATCTTCTCCGTTCGAACTCGTTATCATAAATGGTATCAGTTGTCATCTGAGTTCGACCACGAAATTCCGCGGTTTGCGCCTGGGATTGTTCAGTAGAAGCAACTGCGTATAAATCGAGACCGCCTAATTTGCCTTTCGCGGTTATCCCAAATAATCCTTTGTGCGCTGGCAAATCACCGGTATAACCGGTACCAGGAATATATAATCGCGTATCCCCCATCTCTACTGACTGGATGATTTCGTCTTCGGTTCCGGTATAAGAAAGTTTTATCTTATTCTTACCCTCGAACTGACGCTTGGAATCATGGTCAATCAAAATTTTGGTCTTGTCACCAATCGTACCATCCAAGTTTACTCGAAGTTCCTGTTCCATTTTCAATTCCGGTAGCGCCGACTGACTGGTAGCAGTTGGAGTAATTCCTGGTCCGTAAACGGTTGTCTGCCGTCCACCAAATGTTATCCGGTCGCTACCCGAAATATTTATCTTACTACCCTCACCGAAGATTGGTAATTTGGGAAGTTGAATATCTGGAATTAACCCTTGTGTGCCGAATTCGATCTCCTGTTTCTTTCTTTCCTTAGCTTGACTTTCGCCAAAGCTTTTCTTAATTGATTTATTTGCCAAGTAGTCTAAATACTCATCTAAAGTCAAAACTTTTTCGATTCCCAAATAATAGTTATCATACCAGCGTTCTAAAAAAACCAAACCGGTTTTGTAATCAATCCGCTCTTTAATTTCATAACCGGTGAGACCAGGTCCTCGGTCAAGCCATTTCGGTTCGTAGCCAAAACTAAATTCCAGTTGAGTTAATAATAGGATAATAACTAAAGGTAAACCTCTTGAACCTATTGACCAAAACCGCACCATACTTATTTAACCGACCGACGACGGATGCAAAAATACTCGATTAGAACTAAATTCTTTTTGTAAAATTTCAATTAACCTTTCATCCGTTAACCCTTGACTTTCCAATAGTTCTTCTCTTGAACCTTGACCAATGAATTTATCTTCTAAGGCAATCGGTTTGACTGATACCGACAATCCTTGGGTTTGGAAGAACTCCATTATCGCTGAACCGAAACCACCAATGCAAATATTTTCTTCAACGGTCACGAACCGGTTAAAATCTTTAGCCAAATTTAAAAGCAAATCGCTATCCAACGGTTTTACGAACCGAGCATTCACAACGCACAAATCAATTCCAGCTTCGAACAATTTTTCCACTGCCTTTAATACTGGCAAAACCATACTACCAATTGCTAATACACAGCCATCCTTGCCTTCACGAAGAATTTCCGCTTTACCAATTTCAATTGAACACTTTAAACCTTTTGAACTGCTTAAACCATTTAAAATTCCTTTTCCCTTGGGATACCGTATCGCAACCGGTCCCTGGTTATAATCAACCGCTAATTTTAACATTTCTCTCAATTCTATCTCGTCCTTCGGTGCCATAACAATTAAGTTGGGGATTAATCTGAGATAAGATAAATCAAATTGCCCATGATGGGTTGGCCCATCCTCACCGACTAAGCCAGCCCGGTCAATCGCAAAAACTACTGGAAGTTTCTGTAGACAGACATCTTGGATTAATTGGTCATAGGCGCGAGCCAGAAAAGTCGAATAGATTGCGACAATTGGCTTCAGTCCACCCAGTGCTAACCCTGCCGCAAACGAAACTGCATGTTGCTCACAAATGCCAACATCATAAAAACGGTCAGGAAATTTGCGACGAAATTCTTCCAATCCCGAACCCAGACACATCCCCGGTGTGATAACAACTAAATCCTTATTCGTCTCTGCCAATTCCAAAAGACTATCACCGAACGCTTTGGTAAAACCAGTCGGATTTCTTGTCAAAGCCCGGCCGGTATCAATTTCAAACGGACCGATGCCATGAAAAATCTCGGGCTCATCTTCAGCTGGTTTATACCCCTTCCCTTTTTTCGTCACGATATGAATAAGAACCGGTTCGTGATAATTTTTAATCCGCAAAAAGGTATTAATCAAGTCATTGAGGTTGTGGCCTTGGATAGGACCGACATAACGAAAACCCATTTCTTCAAAAATAATACTCGGCACAATTAAATTTTTTAATCCCTCTTCCAACTTTTTCGCAGCGATTCTTGCCCGATTACTAAGATTTTTGGGGAGTTTCCCTAAAAGATTCCAAACATCAGCCCGAACTCGATTATAAAACTTACCAGTGATAATTCGATTGAGATGGGTAGCAATTGCGCCATTGGTCTTGGCGATTGACATTTCATTGTCATTCAAGACGACGACTAAATCACGATTTTTGGTGCCAGCATTATTCATCGCTTCAAACGCCATTCCAGTAACGATCGAACCATCACCAATTACTGCAATCGTCTTAAATGATTCACCACTTTTCTGTGCAGCATCGGCTAACCCTAAGGCAACCGAAATTGAATTGCCCGAATGTCCAGTATCAAAAACATCATAAATACTTTCACTTCTTTTTGGAAAACCACTTATTCCGTTTTTGGTTCGCAGTGTGGCGAATTGTTGCCGTCGACCGGTAATTAGTTTATGGGCGTAAGACTGATGTCCAACGTCCCAAATAATTTTGTCCCGCGGCGTGTCAAATACATAATGAAGCGCAATTGTCAACTCCACAACCCCTAAGCTTGGTGCCAAATGACCACCTCTTAGCGCAGTAACTCGAATAATCTCGTGGCGAATTTCTGAGGCTAAAACCTTTAAATCGGCTATTGAAAGTTGCTTTAAGTCCGTTGGTGAATTAATTCGCTCTAAAATTGCCATCAGTTCCCTCGATTCGCAATCCAATCCGCAATTAAATTAAATTTGGTAAAACAACTCCCAAGCATACTAAATTTGCCCTGCGCGCGCCTGGCGTATTGCCGAGCAAATATCTTAGCTCGTTCTAAACCGTAGCGTTTGACAAAAGTTGGCTGGCTTGCTTTATCTTGTTCGGCATCTAAAATATCGTCAGTAATTTGAAAGAGCATTCCCAAATCAACTCCGGCTGACCACAGTTGTTTAGTTACCATTTCTTTAGCACCGGCAATTATGGCACCAATTTGAATCGAAACCGCAATCAATTCGGCAGTTTTTTTACGATGAATTCTTTTAAGCAAAACTAAACTGGGTGTGGGATTCTTAATATCCAAAATCTGACCCGCTACTATTCCGTTTGACCCAATTACTCTGGATATCGCCGCAATTGCCCGCAACCGAGGAGTTGGCGGTGCTTGGCTTTGACAAAAAAGTTCATACGCCTTAGCAAAGAGCGCCGCCCCAGCTAAGATTGCAGTGGTCTCATCAAATGCTTTATGAAGCGTCGGTTTACCGCGGCGCCAGTCGTCATTATCCATACAGGGCAAATCATCATTGATTAACGAGAAGGTATGGATTAATTCAATGCCGCAGGCAAAAGGCATAACCCACGAAGGGTTCTTACCATTACAAGCCTCAAATGCCATTAAAGTCAAGATTGGTCGAAGTCGTTTACCACCACTAAATACCGCATAATGCATTGCCCTATAAAGGACTCTCGGAATTTGGTCAAATTTTCCAAATTCCTTTTCCAATGCCTTATCCACCAACTGACGCTTCATTGCCAGATAATTCTCAATATTCATAATAAGCAATGAAAGTATAAAAGTTTTAAACTTTGTGTCAATTCAGGACTTTAAAGCGTGATAGGACCTCCGTTATCAAATGGCAACTTAGATTTTTTTTAAAATTAACAAAATCAGTAATCATTTCTTTTAGATTGACTTTCAGTATAGAATAATTTTTATTTTTGTCAATAGCGAATTAAATCCAATTGCCAAGAAAAAAACTTGACCAATTAACCTAAGTTTTTAATAATTAATAAAATCCTAACGACCTTGATTGTATTTATCAGCTGCGGCGAGGGCTTTAGCTAAAGAATAGTTATTGGGTGGGGCAAAATACCAAAGCGCCTCCAGACCAATTCCGGTAACTAAAAGCCCAATCCCAACCGGTGGAAAATGCCAACTGTTACCCTGTCTTACCACTTCGACAGTGGTTATCAATCCACCTAAAACAATCATTCCGGTACCACTCCAAAATACACTTCGACGGACTGTTTGGTATCGACCGGCCATCTTTGCCTCTTGATTAAAGCCAGCAACTTCAAAAAATCGTGATTCGGAAATTTTTATATTTCCCTGGTAGCCTTGCCAACGTCGTGAGTTTAAACGTTCCTTCAACTTAAAATATTTATTGGTCATTATTAAATTGGCGTCACCATAACTTGCCATCACACTTTCACCATCATCAACCAAGAGTTTTGGTTCGATAACCTTCGGGATTGTTTCGTTCGCAACCTGAGCCAAAAGTAAATTTACACCCAAAATAAAAAAACTAAGGAATTTAGCCATATTTTTAATTATAGCAAAAAATTACCAAAAATCAAGAAAATCTTTGACTTACTGTCCTAAAGGATTAAAAGTAACATTTCAACAGTTAATGCCAAAAAGGTTATAATGATAAATAAGTTACTCAAGTCCGTCACCGCGCTGGCCGTGCTGCTTAAAAATTTAAATCCGGCTTTTGCCAATTCTTTGGCATTGACTCGTTGCAAGTCTGATTCTTGATAATTAACATTAACCGCAAAAATCTTCTCACCAATTTGATAAATCCCCGGTTCATTTATTCTTTCCAACCTTACTACTTTTCTTTCACCAATTATCTCGGGCATAATCGAGTATGTCTCTTTTGGTGTTTTTATACTAACAAGGCCTGGGGGTTGGATTTCTGTGGTAATTGTGCTACCAACTTCGTATTCGGTTTTAAAATCGCCCCTTGCTAAATAAAAAAAGATTCTTTGAATTAATGGCAAAAAAATAGGCTTGAAGACCAAATCAGTCGCTATAAGGTCAAAATTTGTTGTCGCGATAATACAATTATGGTCATTACTCTCTAAAAGGAATGGACTCCCATCCGAAAAACGAGCGAGAATTTTAGCCCGTTTTGGATTTACTTTCGACCACCGAAAGAACTTAGCTCGACTCAAATCAATGCCACTAAAGATTTCAAATATCGGGTGGTCGGATTGAATCATTTCGATTGATACGAATCCAGTGACTGCCAATTGTATTTCATAATCAATAAAAGGTTCTAATCCGGTCCTATCTTTTGGTTCTCCCCCCAAGGCAATAAAAACTTTGCCGCCTTTTTGTTTATAGTAATCGAGTCGTTGCCAGTCGGTACGAGTAAAATTAACCGGATTAATGATACCAACAACGGCAAAATGATTTAAATTCTTTTGGCGAAATCCTTTCTCATCCGTCACAATAACATTAAAAGTATTATCCTCGGTTGGGCTTAATGCTCGCTGTAAATAATAGATTTCCGGAATTTGGGAATAGACTAACAATACCGGTATCTTTTCTGGGACCGCCAAAACAAAATAGCGTTGGTCATCAATCGGCAACGAGTCCGGCTCAATTCGAACCGAGCCAAAATAGTTGCCGCTTGCTCCAATCTCAGTGTCAAACCATAACGTCTTTTCTTCTTTTTTAGCAATTTTAATTTGCTTAGTCTCAATCTTATCATTAAGATTAAGAGTTACCTTTTGAATAATTTCGTTTTCACTGTAATTTTTAATTTTTGTTCCAACTTTTGCCGGTCGGGTTGCTTGGGGAAACTGCTCGGAAAAAAAGATTGTAGTAACTGCACAATTTGTTTGATTTTGACCAATATCAATTACATAAGTTGGAAATTTCAATTGGAAGTTTTGCAAAATCGGTAAAAATGCCCTTTTTTGCAAATCGCTAATAATGAAAATCTCTCTCAAAGCTAATTGGGTTTCGGCTAAATCGGCTTGGGCTTGGATTAAACTATTTTCTAAATCCGAACCAAAATAGGAAACTGAAAGTGAGTCAATAAAGTTACTTGCCAATTTTAAATTTTTCCCTTTATAAGAGCCTTGACTTTGGGAAGTGGTCAAAATCGTCACTTCGCTCCCCCAACTTAAATCCGATAAAATTCTTTTCGCGGTGTGCTTGGCTTGTTCAAATTGATGGCCATATCCCATACTGTAAGAGTCATCAATTATGATTGCCCGCTGTGCCTGCTTTTTTAACGGCAAAAATCTTTTATGACAATTGGGGCGTGCCAGTGCTAAAAATAAAAATGCTACAATCAAAGTTCGAGACACTAAAAGCAAAATCTCTTTTAATTTAAACCAACTGAACCGTTCCCGTTTGGTATCTTTTAAGAAATAAAGCGCTGAGAAATCTACCCGTTTCAGCCGAATTCGGGATAAAAGATGTAAGATGACCGGGACCGAAGCTAAACTTAATAACCAGAGGAATTGAGGATAAAGAAAGGACACCGTTCTTTAACCCAATCGTTTCCTTTTTTCTAAATAGGCAAAAAGGGCGCGATCAAACGGCATATCAGTTGTGATTAAATGATAATCAATCTGACTCTCACGGCATCGACGCCGAAAATCGGTAAAAAATTCATCAAATGCCTTTTGATATTCTTTTCGAATCGGCCGTGGGTCGCATGTTAATTCTTTTGCCGTCTCTAAGTCTTTTAACACTAATGGCGCATTAAATCTGAAATCAATTTCATTACGGTCAAGAATTTGAAAGACCAAGACTTCGTGTTTACGATGCCGAAAATGGCGCAGTGCCTTTAATACTTTCTCTTTAACATCAAATAAATCGGAAAGAATAATGACTAAGCCCCGACGCCGGATCTTTTCGGCTAATTGATGAAAAGTTTGTGCCAAATCGGTCTCGCCACCGGGTTTGATTTTATCCAAGGTGTGCAAAAGCACCGAAAGGTGTGCCCCACTCTGCCGGGGTGGAATATACTTTTCAATCTTAGTCGCAAACTGCACCAAGGCAACACTGTCCTTTTGTCTTAATAATAAATAGGCCAAACTGGCTGCTAAATAAGAGGCATATTCTAATTTTGAGATCTTATCCGAAGTATAACTCATTGAGCCTGAGGTATCTAACAAAAGATAAGCCCGCAAATTGGTTTCTTCTTCGTATTCTCGAATATAAAATCGGTCGGTTTTAGCATAGACCTTCCAATCAATCCGCTTCAATTCGTCACCAGGCATATATTGACGATAGTCGGCAAATTCGACCGAAAAACCCTTGAAGGGACTGCGATGCAATCCGGTTAGAAAACCTTCCACAACCAAACGCGCCTTTAAGTCAATCCGGCGCAGTTTACAAATCACTTCAGGTAATAAAAAACGACGATAGCCTTGCACGATTTTATTGGTTAAAATTTATTTCGGCCCCGACTTTTGGTTGGTAGGTTTTAAGCTTTTGAGATAAGCATAGATAAAATTATCCAAGTCGCCATCCAAGACACCCTGCACATCCGATGTTTCGTAATTCGTCCGATGGTCCTTCACCAATTGATAAGGAAATAAGACATAGGAGCGAATCTGATGCCCCCAAGCGATATCGGTTTTCGTCGCTTCCAATTTCTCAATCTCTTTATCCTTCTCCTTTTGATAATAATCGTAAAGGCGTGCCCGCAAGACCTTCATTGCGTTCTGTTTATTTTGGAATTGTGACCGTTCATTTTGACAAGTGACAACAATACCAGTTGGGATATGGGTGATTCGAACTGCGGATGAGACTTTATTCACATTCTGACCACCATGACCACCCGCCCGGAAGGTATCAATCTTTAAATCCTTTGGGTCAATCTTCACTTCAATCTCTTCCATTTCAGGATAGACAAAGACCGCAGTGAAAGAAGTGTGGCGTCTTTTATTAGCATCAAAGGGTGAGATGCGAACCAAACGATGGACACCAGTCTCGGCTTTTAACAGACCATAGGCATTTTCTCCAGTCACCTCAACAACCGCGTCTTTGATGCCAGCCTCTTCATTTGGCTCCAAATCCAGTACTCGATAACTTAGACCTTTTCGCTCAAAGTATTTTAAATACATTCGTAAAAGCATTGCTGCCCAGTCGCAAGACTCCGTGCCACCGGCTCCAGGATGAATTGTCAGGATTGCCGATTTTTGGTCGCAAGGATTTTGGAACAATCCTTTCTTTTCTATCGCTTCGATTTCCTGCTCGATTTTATCAAGTCGGCTATTTATTTCTGCTTCTGCCTCAGGTTCGGAAGCGAAAAGGGCTTGAAATTCCTCGGTCTCGGCTAACTCTTTTGCCAATTGGTTGATAGGTTCGATTATTGACTTTAGATTATTGATGCGGGTTAAAGTCTCTTTGGCGTGGTTCGGGTCCTGCCAGAAATTAGGCTCGGCAACTTTTTTCTCTAAGGTGTCCAGTTCTGTAGTTTTTTCGGAAAAATCAAAGAAACTCCTTTAACGATGTAATTCGTTGGGATAATTCTTTGATTCGGGGCGTAAAATCCATCTGTTCTTTTATTCTTTAATTATCCCCGGCTTTTGGTTCAATTTTCCGGTAGCGCCGTCGGAATTTTTCAACCCTTCCTGCAGTATCAACAATCTTTTGCTTGCCGGTAAAGAAAGGATGACATTTCGAACAAATTTCAACTGAAATTTTCGGTTTAGTCGAACGCGTCTCAATCTTATTACCGCAAGCACAAGTAATCACACAATCCACATATTTGGGATGGATGCCTGGTTTCATCATTACTCCTATTCACTCATACTTTCTAAAAACTCTTGATTGTTTCGAGTTAACCGCATCTTATCCAAGACGAACTCCATCATCTCCACTGGATTTAAATCGGCTAAAAGTTTGCGTAAAATCCAAATTCGGTTCAATTCAAATTCGGAAAGTAATAACTCTTCCTTACGGGTTCCAGATTTTTGTAAATCAATCGCTGGGAAGATGCGCCGGTCAGCCAGTTTACGGTCTAAGACCAGTTCCATATTACCGGTTCCTTTAAATTCCTCAAAAATGACCTCATCCATTCGACTACCAGTATCAACCAAGGCAGTAGCGATAATGGTCAAACTCCCACCTTCTTCGATACAACGCGCCGAACCAAAGAATTTCTTAGGTTTCTGTAAGGCATTTGAATCCAAACCACCCGAGAGGGTTCGTCCGGAATGGGGCACAACTAAATTATGAGCCCGTGCCAAGCGGGTGATACTATCTAAAAGAATTACCACATCGTGTTTTGCTTCCACCAAACGTTTGGCTTTCT
The DNA here is from genome assembly GCA_039801565.1 of Caldifarciminota bacterium. GTDB lineage: Bacteria > Hydrothermota > Tepidihabitantia > Tepidihabitantales > JAOUPE01 > JBDRUX01. Next base: position 1,498 of record JBDRUX010000059.1, on the reverse strand, counting down.
CTAAGACAATATCAGCGACTTGAACATGGCGCTCGGGTACTTCATCAAAGGTCGAACTGATTACTTCGGCTTTAACCGACCGTTCCATATCGGTAACTTCTTCGGGTCGTTCGTCAATCAAAAGAATAATCAAGGTAATTTCGGGATGATTGGCAGTGATACTATTAGCAATCTTTTGCAAAAAGATTGTCTTACCCGCCCGGGGTGGTGAGACAATTAATCCCCGTTGTCCTTTACCAATCGGGACAAAAAGGTTGGTCACCCGCATCGAAAGGTCATTTTTATCGGGCACTTCTAAATTAATCCGCTGTTGGGGATAAAGCGGAATCAGTTCATCGAACGGAATTCGGTCACGAATTGACTCCACCGGCAGCGAATTAACCGAATCAATTCGTAGCAAAGCGAAATAACGTTCGGTGTTCTTGGGGGGTCGGGCTACACCAACAATGGTATCACCGGTACGCAAATTAAACTTTTTAATTTGCGCTGGTGAAACATAAATATCATCTGAACTCGGCAGGTAACTGTAGTCAGGTGAGCGTAAGAAACCGAAACCGTCTTCCAAAACCTCCAAGACACCGGTCACCGGCATCTGACCATCCTCTTTCTGTTTCGTCTCTGCCTCTAAGATTGATAAGACTAAGTCTTGCTTCTTCTTTTCCGAATAATCTTCAATTCCTAACGACTTGGCTATTTCATAAAGTTCGGATAGTTTCTTTCTCTTTAGTTCTTCGGCTTCCATTTTTACTCCTTTTTGCTATTGCGAAGATAGGTTTTCATTCTTGTTATTTAACCTTGAGTTTTTCGGACAGGGTTTAAACCCAGCCAAGGAAAAACCATCAGTTTAATTATATTGTATCCAACGTATCCGCTTCGTCAAGACGTTTTCTTGTCAAATTAATTTTGAGTAATTTAAGTATAACAAAAATTAACCGGCTGTCAACAATAAAAATGCCAGACTTTTTTGAACAAAATAAATCAGTTTGATTAAATAGCAAACACTTTTCAAATCTTAAAGAAGAGGAAGGTATCGCGTTTTAAAGGTAAAACCGTCTCGTTAAATATTGCTTCACTGACAAAAGAAGCATTTGGTTAATAATTATTTAAAATGATAATCAGAGACCACAAAGTTTATTTTTGGTTATTGGTTTTTGGTCCAACAACCAAAATCAATTCAATCTCTCATAACTCGGATTTGTTGGCGGTCTGCTGGCCAATGATACTCTGCCTTTGCTTTTCAATCGCTTGCTTAATCGTTTCTGGGGCATATTTTACTCGAACTTCTTCATTCGTCTAACAGTAGACCTGACAGGCACTTATATCACCACCCTTCTTATTAGTTTTCATATTTACATTACAATCAATTTCTGAAGGTCAAGTAACAAATTGTCTGCAATTTCATACTCCAATAGTTGATTTTTCGGTATCGGAAATACCGTTTTTTCGATCCCATTCTTCTAATTCTTTCATGTCCAGATAAGAACCCTGACACGCCCAT
>JBDRUX010000058.1:0-15504 GCA_039801565.1 Caldifarciminota bacterium | reverse complement strand
CAATCCGGTTAATTCCCGTCGTTTTCTTTTTGTCACCGATGATAAACACCCCGAAGAGTTAATTAAAGATGGGCATATTGACTATATTCTCAAAAAAGCGGTCGGATTGGGTTTAGACCCAATTACGGCAATCCAAATGGTAACCATAAATCCAGCCGAATATTTTGGACTAAAAGGCTTAGGTGCAATCGCACCGAACTACAAAGCAGATTTAGTAGTAGTGACCGACCTTACCAACTTCTCAATTGATATGGTATTTAAAGATGGGAAATGTGTGGTGGCGCAAGGTAAACTACTGCCTGATTATGATAAACTTTTTGCTATGGCGCGTAAAAAGGCACTGGCAGTAAACACAATGAAGGTTAAGGCAATCTCAAGTAATGATATTAAAATCAAAGCCCAAAATAACAAGGTTCGGGTGATTAGATTGGTGCCCAATCAAATTGTTACGGAAGCCTGGATAACTTTACCAAAAGTAGCGAAGGGCGAAGTTGTGCCTGATTTGGAACGCGACATTTTAAAACTCGTTGTGGTCGAACGGCACAAAAGAACCGGCAATATTGGTTTAGGATTGGTTAATGGGTTTGGATTAAAAAAAGGAGCAATTGCTTCTTCGGTTGCTCACGATTCTCATAATATCATTGGGGTTGGCACTAATGATTTAGATTTATTAAAGGCAATAAAGGAAGTTATTCGCTTACAAGGCGGTTTGGTAATTACCGCTGAGAATAAAATTCAAGGTGCCTTGCCCTTACCGATTGCCGGTTTAATGTCACGAGAAGAAGCAACGGTTGTTCAAGAAAAACTTAATAAAATCCTTGCCAAATTAAAGACCTGGGGAGCAAGAATGCCGAATCCGTTCATAACGCTTTCTTTTTTAGCCCTGCCGGTAATTCCGGAATTAAAACTGACCGACCGGGGTTTAGTGGATGTTACAAAATTTCAATTTACTTCGCTTTGGGTAGATGGATAGACCGTATATTGGTGTCATCGGCGCATCCCAAATATCTCCCGAGATTGCGAGAATCGCTTTTGAGGTTGGCAAAGAGATTGGCAAGCGCAATGGCATTTTGGTCTGTGGTGGTTTAAGCGGAGTGATGGAAGCAGCCTGTCGAGGTGCCAAAGAAGCTGGTGGCCTAACAATTGGGATTTTACCCGGCTTTAATCGGAATGAAGCCAATCCTTATGTTGATATTACAATTACCACTGGTTTACTTGAGATGAGAAATTTAATAATTGTTCGCACCTCCGATGTTTTGATTGCGATTGCCAAAGGACTCGGCACCCTTTCGGAAATTGCCTTTGCCTTAAAATTAGAAAAACCGGTAATTGGCATTGGCACTTGGAATCGTAGTCTCCCAGTAATTAAAGCCCGAACACCCAAGGCAGCCGTCGCTAAAGCCTGGCAGTTATTAAGATGAAAGGAAAGAGTTATTTGACGGTTCCACAATCTGGCTTGGTCTTAGGGCATAATATTCAATTAGTAGGTCAATATCTTTGGGTAAAATTCCTACGATATCCCAAATCTTTTTGCCATAGGTATTATAGTAAGATACGGTATAAAATCCGGAAATTTTTACCGGTGACCAATCCGAGATACCTTCTCGAATTAAGAACCGTCCATTCCAAGGTAGGCCGGAAATATAACAATATGCTGGTTCCTTCACCAATAACCTCCTGCTTAATTATTATAACATTAAATTCGCTTAAAGTCAATATAACGATACAAGTGTAATGAAAAAACTGATGGTTGACTATGTGCTGGATTAAACTATAATTACTTAATTTTCATTAACGAATGGCATTTTATTTCGCGACAACGCCGTATCCGAAAGCAGATATCGTAACCGTAGGAGTTCCATTTGACCGAACCAGTTCTTATATTCCTGGCTCGCGATTTGCCCCGGCGCAGATTCGCAACGCTTTTGAGAACGTTGAGTCGTATAGCCCATACCAAAAAAAGGATTTAACCGCTTTGGAGATTTATGATGCTGGTGATATCGTCTTCCCAATAGCAACCACCAAACCAAGTTTGAAACGAATCCAACAAATTGCCGAGAGACATTTAAGAAAGAAAAAGCGAATTTTAGCGATTGGCGGCGAACACACCATAACAATCCCACTCATCCGAGCCCATCAAAAATATTTCCCAGAACTAAAAGTGGTCCAATTTGATGCCCATGCTGATTGGCGAGATGAGTATTTAGGTGAGAAAATCTGCCATGCTACTGCAATGCGGCGGGTTAGTGAGATCGTCGGAACGGAAAGACTTTTCCAGGTTGGGATTCGGTCAATGGCAAAAGAAGAAGCAGAAAAAAAAGACAATATCTTCCAACTTAGCCAACAGATTGACGATGTTGTGAGAAAATTAAGTGATGCACCGGTCTATATTACTTTAGATATTGACATCTTAGATATTAGCGTTATGCCAGCGGTTGCAACACCCGAACCGGGTGGATTTTCTTTTTCAGAACTGGTTAGCGCAATAACAAAACTTAGCCGATGTAAGATAGTGGGAGCGGACTTGGTTGAATACAATCCGCTTGCCGCTCCAGCCTTAGCCTATGCTGCAACTGCAGCGGTTTTAATTCGCGAAATGCTAATCCTTTTAGGCAACAAGATTTAAATTCCTTGATGGTAAAACAAAATTGCAACCTAAAAGAAAGGAGGAATACTTAAAATGTGTTGTCGTGCTTGCACTGGTTATGAGGCTTGCCAAGCCAAGGTTAAACTTCGTGATGATTGCTGCCCCCAGTGTCGGTATTTCGATTCCTGTATGGAGATGGCACCGGAAACAAATGAGCGACCCAAAACCAATCCACCAAAAAAGAAATATATTAAAAAAGGATAATTCCGAAAAGGGAGAGTGTAGTAATCAAAATTAAATTGATGTCTTAATCAAGACTCAGCCAATATTTAATTGACATTTCGTTGTCTTCCTTTATGATAACATAATGCCGTATTCAGTAAGAGTGCGGGTGCGATTTAGTGCCGCCCATTATCTTGAAAATTATCAAGGAAAATGTGAAAAGGTTCATGGTCATAATTATGTTGTTGAGGTCTGGGTTCAAAGTCAACGAGTTAAGAAAAACGGCTTGACTTATGATTTCACTGAACTAAAAAATGATATTAAAAAGATTTTACCCGACCACCAACTGCTCAATGAAGTATTTGATTTCAATCCAACTGCGGAAAATTTAGCAAAATATTTTTATAAAGAATTAAAAAAATGGTATCCAGTGAAAAAAGTGGTAGTATGGGAAACTGAAGATTCAGCAGCTGAATACGAACCATAATTCATTTCATATCCGTAATAGCCAACTGACGCTTCCTTCACAGTAAAAATCCGCTTTTGCGTTAACGACTTAAAAAGACCTCTCTAAGTTTTCAAAATCTTGACATTAGCGAATTATTTAGTTATACTTATAATAATTGAGGGAAATAAAGTAGGGGTATTATGACAAAAAATCTTTTAATCGCTCTTACAATTATTATTGGCTTTCTATCTGCCCAAATTGACACAGTTTGGACACGGCGTGAGAATGGCTCAGGCGACAGCACCGATATCCCAACCGCAATGGTGCTTGATAACCAAGGAAATCTTTATCTAACTGGTTATAGTCAAGGTAACGGCACCGCTTACGATTTTTTGACCATAAAATATTCACCAACCGGACAGAGACTTTGGAGCAAACGATTTAATGGTTCAGGTAATTTTGATGACAAGGCTTATGATATTGCAATAGATGATTCTAACTATATTTATGTAGGTGGAATTGTATTCAATCCCAGTCGGAACTTTTTGATTATAAAATATTCGGCTGATGGTGATACTGTTTGGACCAGAAGTCCTAGCATAAATGGGGCAGTCGTCGACCAACCAACCAAAATCGCCATTCGTAATGGCAGTCTCTATTTTGCCGGCACAATTAATCGCACTGCGACCAGCGAAGATTATATTATAATCAAATATACGACCACTGGTGATTTCGTCTGGATTAACACTTACGACGGCTATAACGGTATTGACCGCTTAACCGGAATAACAACCGATGATTCGAATAATGTAATTGTTACCGGTTACAGTTATGGGACAGGCACTGGCTACGATTATGCAACGATTAAATACAGTCCTTTAGGCGAAACGGTTTGGGCTAAGCGGTATAACGGGACCGCTAACAATCAGGATTATGCCCGCGCCATTTGCACGGATAATTTCGGTAATATTTATGTGGCGGGTGAAATACGGAATCAAGTCACCCGTTATGATTTTGGAATAATCAAATATCGGCCTGATGGCGAAACTTTATGGACAAGAACCTATAATGGCAATGCTAATAACGATGACTTTCCAAAAGCGATGGCTACCGATGCCTTTGGTAATGTCTATGTCTGTGGCTATAGTATGGGTAGCGGCACTTATTATGATTATGCAACCGTAAAATATTCTAATGTTGGTGAATTGGTATGGGTAAAACGCTATGACGGTCCGAGCAATAGTTTTGACCGAGCCAATGCCATTACTGTTGATAACTATGGTAATGTCTATATTACTGGTGCCAGTGAAGGTGCTGGTAGTCAGTTTGATTACCTCACGCTAAAATATAATAACAATGGTGATACAATTTGGCAAATTCGATTTGACAGCGGTATTAATGGCATTGACGAACCAGTAGCAATTTTAACCGATAATCTTGGCAATATCTATGTCACTGGTTTCAGTGCTTCGACTTCGCACGATTATGATTTCTTGACGATTAAATATTCAGAACCTAATACAGTAAGGGAATTTCATTATATCTTATCACCAGAAACTTTCTTTGTCACTAATATAGCAAGGAATAAAGGCTTTGCCCAGGTTAGATTAAGAAAGAATACAGAATTAACAATGAGACTCTATAATATTAACGGAGAACTTGTTAAGGAAATTATCGCGGGTAACTTTGGTGCCGGTGAGCATAAATTTGATTTTGATGTTTCGGAAATTAGTTCCGGGGTTTATCTTTGTTGTCTCGAATTACTACAAACCAGTGTAATTAAAAAGGTAATTGTGATGCATTGATGAGTGCACTAACCCCGTTTAGTCTGTCCGTAGTTCAGTTTTTACTATGGACTTGCAAAGAAGGGAAGGCTTTGCGAAGGCTAACGGGGTTAGTGCTTATGGTAAATTTCTATTTTAAAAATGGCAATAAACAAGAACTTCGTCTTGGCGTTTTTAGTTTAGGAACAAAATCCGCTTGGGTTTTTACTAAAAAGATGTCGTTATCCGGATGGGTTTTGCCGGCGAGAATATAACCATTGTCCTTAGTTCGCTTTACCGAAAAACTCCAGGATTGACCATTGCCGGGATAGATTTTTGACCAAATAATATCGCCTTTACTGTCTGTTTTTAAGAGCAAGGCTAAACCACCAAACATCACATAAGGGGTGATATAACCAGTAATAATATACCCACCATCCCTGGTTAGCTCGATTCCTTTTGCCACCTCGTTACTCGTATCGCCTAAAGTCTTTTGCCAAATCAATTCACCGTTTTTATCAGTTTTAATTAACAAGACATCGTGCCGCTTTTCATCGCCCTTCCAATCACTACCAACAATGATATAACCAGTGTCAGCAGTCTGCTGGAGCCAAAAGCCGTGATGCCAGCGTGATTCGTGATAGGGATAGGTTTTGGTCCAGAGTGTCTCACCGTTGGCATCAGTTTTGACCAAATAGATAACATAACTATCAGGACTTGGGCTAAAAGAGTTACTGTGGCCAACCATTATGTAGCCATTGTCGAAAGTTCGTCTAACAGCCTTGCCGATATCATCGCGCTCACCGCCATAATGTTTACTCCAAACTACCCGTCCCTCAGCATCGGTTTTAATTAAATAATAATCAGCGCCACTACCAAATGAATAGCTATGGCCACCGATAATAAAACCACTATCCGAGGTCAAATCAACCGACGTCCCGAGATCGTCTTTTGGTCCACCATAAGTTCTTGTCCAAAGTTGTTTACCATTGGTGTCGGCTTTAAAAAGGTAGACATCTGAACCATCGGTGGTAGCCGAGCGGGTACCGCCAACGACGATATAGTTATGGTCAGGGGTCTCTTTGACATCGTAACCGCATTCCCAACCCCGCAAACTATAAATTTTAAACCATTTTTGTTCACCAGTGGAATCTGCTTTTAATAGAAAAATATCTAAGGAATCGGCATGATATTTTGGGTCGGAATAACCAGTTACCACATAGCCACCGTCTGAGGTTACTTCAACCGATAAGGCAAAATCATTAACGTACCCATAGGTTCTCGTCCAAAGTGTCTCGGGAGCCATTGGATAAACAATTGACCAGAAAAACAATGCTAAAAAACAGTGTTTCATTTTCTGCTCCTTTTTAAGTTCAATTCTAACCGTTATTCTCCAATTGTCAATGATGCGAACCAATTTTAATTGTTTCTCCTCCCCTATTTGTTAAATTTTACTCGTTAGCAAGAAGCAGAAAAGACAATCACCGGGGGTTTTCTAAGATAAATCTTACGATATTCAACAGGATTGATTTCAGAGCGTTTCGAAACTCAATACCTTCATCGGCTGCCATCGCTTGATAGGGGTCTGACATCAAAAATTGCCAGATACTATCCGCTTCCTTAGTTTGCCCAAGTTTTTTTAAAGCTTCGGCGGCTCTGAGTGCATCCGCTTTTTTCGATTTTTCAATCTTTTCTTTTTGATATTCTTTATAACAAAGAAATTCGCTTTTATCCAACCATAATCCCAAACACTTGGGGCAGATATCAATTTGCACTCTTTTTGATAATTCCGGGTCTTTTAAAAGAATTAAAGGCAGTTGACAATTCGGACAGATGCGGTCTTTGGAATCCGGGATTTTTTGCGCAGTAAATTCAGCATCAAATTTTTTCGCTATCTCAGAAGAAATGATAAATAATTCCTGGTTATCAAACCAGAAGCCTTCGCATTTTGGACACTTATCAATATGTACCGAAAGCCCGGTCTCCGCTGTTCCATAAATTTGCTCCATATTGACTCGACAAACCGGGCATAATTTAGCCATCTTTTACTCCTTTTCAATCTATCCGTTTATATCTAATTCTTCTCTTTTTCGCCCCCACACGCAAGACCTGGGACCTGGGAATCATACTCTTCAATTTACCTTCTTTATAACTACCAATTCCAATTGGAAATTGCTTGTATTGAGCAAGGACTAAGCCAGCCGTATTATCACTTGGTTTATTGTTCGGGGCAAATTCTTGTCCCTGGCTAAACATAAAGGCTTCGGCATAGTTGAGTTGGATTGTATTTTTGGTGGCAAACTTGCCAAAGAGTTGGATTGCACCAGTAGCTAACCGTAAAGAATGGCTAAAGGTAATGCCTAATTTTATGCCGCGATGACAGGCTTTTAGTTTTTTAAAACTCATCGCATCTTTATTCATTATGTAGGTTTCATTACCTATCTTTAAAATTGCCAAGTCTTCAAAGATTTCGGAATTGATACCGAAATTATTTTTAAGATATTCTAAGATTGGTTCAGACATCCCAGTTTAGTTTTCTAATTTTGGCAATGAAGAACGATTCGGTATCGTTGTCTTGAGGATAGATTCTGGCTGCTTTTGGCAAATCCGGATGGAACCGACTTCTTTGCCAATGGGTTAAACCAGGACGGGTGATAAGACCAGGTAAGTTGATCGGTTCAATTTGAGCATTTTCATTGCGCTCTAAAAGGAAACTGACCACCGCTTCATTTTCTTCCGGGGCAATGGTGCAAGTCGAATAGACCAAAACACCTCCAGGCTTTAAGGTGCGAAAAGCTGAGACCAAGAGGGCTTTTTGTAACATTGAGAGTCGGATAATATTCGATTCGCTCCAACGAATTAGGGCATTGCTGCTCTTTCGAATCATACCCTCTACGGAGCAAGGGGCATCAACCAAGACCCGGTCGAAAAAGCCAGGCAAAAGTTCGCCAAGTCTTTCACCTTTTTTATTCGTCACCACAACATTGAGCGTGCCACAGCGGTCAAGATTGGCAATCAAAGGTTGAAGTCTTTTTCGACTCGGGTCATTGGCAACAATCAAGCCGGTATTTTTCATCATACACGCCATCTGAGTCGTCTTTGAACCAGGTGCTGCTGCGATATCTAATATCTTCTCATAAGGCTTCGGGTCTAAGACCAAAGGTGGAATCAGTGAAGCCGCTTCCTGAGAATAGACTAAACCTAAGAAGTGTTCGAGCCGGTTGCCAATATGAATATCGTTCTTTATCCGATAGGCAAGACTATACCAAGGGATTGGCTCTAATTGATAATCAGATAATAAAGATAGTATCTCCTCTTTATCGCCTTTTAAGGTATTTAGTCTTATTACTGTTTTCAGAGGGCGGTTCAATGCCTCAATAAATCGGTCAAAATCCGGAATGATTGAGCGGTAACGGTTTAAGAACTTATCCGGCAGTTGCATAATTAGTACCCATCAGCGATTTTTTGCCAATTGGCTAAACGTCTAAGGGCAGAAAGTTGTTCGGTTCGACCAATCTTTGCCAACTTTATCGCTCGCTCTAAGATAGCGATTGAGCGGTCATATTCGGTCTTATTAACTGGATAAGGGTGACCATCTTTACCACCGTGAGCAAATGTGTAACTCACCGGGTCAGAAAAACTCGGTTTAGCACCATAGGCAATCTCGGAAATCAATGCCAAGGCACGAAGCGTTTTTGGTCCGACTCCTGGTTTAATTACTAATTCCGCAAAATCTTTCGGCGGATTTTCATAAGTGGTTAATAGAATCTTCTCAATTCGCTTGGGATTGATGTCCGAAGCGAAAATTGGATGATGTTTGGGCAAAACTAATTCCTTTATTCTTTTCAATTCCTTAATGGTCTTTTCTGGTTTCTCTTGCGCCAACTTCACTGATACTATCCGGGTATCTTCACTTTCCTTAGCAACCAAGTTCAATGGTTTTGTCTTATGGTCGCAGACAATTGCCTTATGGGGTTCGACAACAAAATCGTCAATAGCCGAAGATAGCCAATGATACCTTCTTGCCCAATGGGTTTGGGGATTCATACCTTGTTGGACAACTGCCCATTTGCCATCTTTTGTGCTGATGAAGGTATGATGATAGATTTGATAACCATCCTGAAGGCAGGCCGAATCGACTTTGGCTGACATTCGACTGGCATAGACTAAGGGTTTTGGGTCTAAGCCGAACTTTTGGGTCTTGATTGCAATTTCTTCAGGTGTCTTTCTTGAAGTTTTTCCCTTGCCACCAGCGATAAATATTCCGAGTTCAGATTCATTTTCTTTCAATCCTTCTTTCAGAGCGCCGCAGACTGTGGTTGTGACACCAGAAGAGTGCCAATCAAAGCCTAAGACACAGCCCAAACTTTGAAACCAGACCGGGTCAGAGATTCTTTTCAGGAATTCTTCAGGACCGTATTCAATCACAATTATTTCGGCAATGGCGCGGGCGAGTCGGGTCATTCGTTCAAATAGCCAGCGGGGCGCACTACCCCAGTGTAATGGTAATTCGGCAAGACCGATACGCATAAATTAGTTTAATTATTTTATTTTAAGGGTCAAGGATTAATTAAAATGTAGCGGTCAGATTTATGCGACCTTTTCTTACACGATGCATCGCTCGCTACTTTAGTAGTTTCAATTATCATCCCAAGACGGGTTTTCTCGACAAAAGGTCAATTCGCCAGGAGAGGTTTTGTGCCAAAAATTCTACTTAAAAGTAGAATTAAAATCGTCCGATTTTTTCGTCTATCTTGTTAATCGTTCGTCGGGTTACGCTAATTTTCCTTTAGGGAGGGGGTATCGCTTAGGGGGTGGTCACGTAGGCGACCCCCTAAGTTACTCCGTAGGTTGCTTCCCAAGTTGTTTCATAAGTTACTTCGGGGGTCGGTTGGATAGCAGGTTCCGAAGCGGGTTTGGGGGCGAGCTCGGAAGCGACCCAGTAGGTAGTTCCGTAGGTCACCTGGGGAGTTGACTCGGGGTTGGCTGGTACGCTACCTATGGAGTTGGTTCTTTAGCTGGGCTTTTCACCAACCTTTCAATCAATTTATATCACGTCAGTCAAAAACAGACAATGGCAGCTAAAGATTCATTAGATAAAAGAGACGGGTAGCGGTGACCATTGAGTGACTTTACGTGTCTGAGACAAGTCCTAAATTCTAAATTGATGACTTTCATGGAGCTTCGCGCTTTTGGCTATTATGTAGTAGTGATAGTAAATTATTAATCATAAAAGTTGCACACATTTTTAAGATCACATTTATCGCACTTTGGGTTATTCTTCGAACAAATGTTAGCTTCACCAACTTGACCGAGACAAACAAATACGCTGTCGACGTATCGGATTGGTATCGCTAGGGTTTCAGAAATGCCCTTACATATCGCGATTGCTTTGGGATAGTGACGGACCGATTCGCTTGGAATAAGGTGACTACGATGCAAGACCCGCATAATCATTCGATCTGGTTTTACCACCGGGAAGCCATAATCTGTAAGAAAATGGTTTACGGTTGCAGGGCCAAGATAGGCAAATCGCTTCATCAGATCTGCGCGTAATTGGTCAAGGTTATCCTCGGAGAGTGGAAATTTTGGATTAAAGGAAAGCAAATAGTTTCTGAAGCTACCAAAGCGGCCTACTAACTTGACGAATTGCTTGGCATTGTCAATCATGGATTTAATTTTGTTCCTATGAGCAATCATTTTGGGATCGTTGAGAATTCGAGTGACATCCTTACGACTGTAAGTAGCAACTTTCTTATAGGATTTGAAATAACGATAGATTACCGGTTTCTTCTTGTTAACAGTCGACGCTCGAAATCCGGAATAGAAGACGATCATAGTCATATGAAAGAAAAAGTCGTCATCGGTATCTGTTTGGAATTCACGAAGCATTCTTTTGAAATCAACGACTGCTTGCCTTCTTGAACGCTCAGTGAAGTCTGGATGGTTTCGGATAAGCGTTGATTCCACCTTCTCGAAGATACTGACCGCTTGCCTGATGTCGTTATTCATAAGGTTGGGCAATTTTAAGTAGCCATCGCAATTGCACCTAACAGTTTCGGCATAAAAGAGGTCCGCCGAAGGCGAAATTTGGGTAAGTGCCGTAAGGCACGCGATGCAAAGCATAGATGGAACGAAGTGACATCAACCTTTTATGCTATGTTAGGCGATGCGGCGCCATGGTTTACATCACTCCACAATCTGTGCAAATATTAAAATGATTCCAAAAGGGTCCTGAATAGCAAATTCCCGTATTCCATACCACTGGTCTACTGGTTCCATAATTATCTTGACCTTGTCTTTGATTCTATCGTACAGATTGTTGGCATCTTCAACATAGATATATGCAATGAAGTTGGCAGGTTTCTCCGCGACTATGACATTCTCAGAATACCACTTCTGGGCTGATTTTTTCTGTGAAAACATGATTTCCATATCTCCAAGCATTAGTGATACCCATTCAAAAGGGGGTTCTTTGGGTAAACTGGCCTGGGGTTCTGCTCCAAATATGTCCTTATACCATTCGACAGCTTTATCGACATTTTCTACAAGAAACATTGGCGCCACTTTTTGATACATGCTTTAAGGTCTCCTTTTACTTTTTGCCGTTTCGCCTAACGGCTGCGGACATACAAAGTGCGAGGCGAAGCCGAGCATTTAGGTGAGGGGAAAGCCCGAACTGTATGTCCGTTGTTGTCCGAGTACGTTAGCACTGAAGCGAGCGTCAGCGAGCGGAGAGTTCGGCTCAGCGGTATCATTTTGTCCACTCTTTTAGTTTTTTAATGACAGTCAAATCTTCTTGTTCTTCTCTCCATTCCGTGATTATTCCGTTTATCCTGTCTTCCAATTCTTTGGGTGTAATTTTCTCAGGTAAGCTACAATCTACATTTTTTGATTTGAGAAAATTGTAAATCTCTAGTAAAGGATTTTCTTGCCTAAACTCAATTACTTTAACTCCTATTTTTTCGCATTCTTTCTTCATCATTTCTGTTAATCTGTCTATCAAAAATAGACTTACTTTTCTGGCAAGTGCTTCGTCACCTATTTCTGGATTTCCAATTCCAAGTAATTTTAACTCAACGGTTAGAGGTTCTTTGTCTTTACTGAAAACTATGGCATCTATTTCTCTGTTTTCAACCAATCCTTTTTTCTTCATTTCCTCTGTTGTTAGAATGTAGTCATCATCCGGAATTTTTAGTAGCCTAAATATCACAAAGAGTAAACCTTTTTCAGTCTTCTTTCCCACCTCACTCCAAGCTCCTCCTTGAATTGTTAGTTTCATCGCTGAAATAATGTTGACGAAAAATAAACTTTCAACATTGTCTAATTCAATCTGCGCATCGTCCTTTTTGATTATTATTTTAATCTGGTATAGATCTTCAGAACTCTCAAACTCCTCTAATAATAGTTGTAAAGCTTTTATATTCTTTTTGCCTAAATCCAGGCACACTTCTTTTGTAGATGTTCCACCAGTCATATTCTTTACAGTTTTATCATTCAGACCACCAAACCACAAAAGTTTAAATTTATTTTCTTTGCCAATCTTTTTGGAAGTGTCATCTAAAAGTTTTTCAAGCCAATTATCGCCTCTTCGTTTGTATTCAAAAACTTCGGAAATTAGCTCCTGTGCTTTATCAATGAATCTTTTATTTATCATAGCCAAAACATATGTCCTGTAATCCTGCCCCGTAAGGATTGAGTATACTATTTTGCTAATAAATTCTTTCATGTTCTTACCTCTTTATCTTTATATCTTCAGAAATTGTTTCTATTGCCTCGCTAATTTTATCAACATTCTTTAATAATCTCTCGTTTGTGGGTTTCCTCCCCCTAATAGAAGTACCTTGACATTTCTTTATTTGCTCTCTAAATATTATCATCTGCTCTCTTACAACATCAGAAACAAAATTATCATCACCCGCAGAAACATTGGCGTCGTCTACTTTTTGCATTACAACAATATACTCATCATCAATTTTCCCTATATCTGCACTTGTGTATTTCCTTGTTTTATCAATATTTCTAAAGATTGTTTTTATTGGTTTAAATCCTATTTTTTTACCCATTTCGGCAAAAAATTTATGGCTTTCAATCAATTCATATTCCAAACTGGAGTTCCCCACTACAATTACGCATACTTTATCTTTCTTCAAAACTCTATTCATCTCAATCATTGAACGAAGCATGTCCCCTAAATATTCTGAAAGCAGTCTAAATCTATTAACAATGAAATGAGAATGTCCCCCTATTTCATGTTTTCTAAATAAATCAAAATCCATTCCAAGCCAAAGCATATTGTACATGTGTGTCCTATAATAATCCAATGCATTCACATAAGGTGGAGAAGTCACTATTAAGTCTATTGAGTTAGTATTGACATCCAAATTTCTTGCATCACCACAAATTACTTTTACTTCAGGGATAGTTTTAATAATTTTAGCCATCTCCTGTAGGTCATTTTGCATAGATTTTACTTTTTTCAAAAACATATCATCAACATCAATTCCATTACTATTTTCTACTAATGACCAAATTGTTGATGATAAAGCTACCCTTCCAAAATCAAATAAATCATTGTGTCCTTCTTCTCTTACCTCTAACAGAGTTTCACGGATACTTTCTAATTTTGAGATTACAACCCTATTGAAGATTTTGCTTACCTTCCTGTTGGGCAAATTATTGATTCTTTCATCTACTCTCCTATAATCTAAATCTAAATATCGCTTCATAACTGCTAACTTTTTATTAAAATATCTAAATTCATTCTCATCAATCAGAGTCGTTTTTACTTTGGTTATTAGGGTTGCAAGTGGATTAAAGTCGTTGCCGATGGAGTTTCGGTTATTTAAAAAAGCCTCTACCAATGCTGTCCCACAACCACACATTGGGTCTAAAATGGTTTCCTTTTCTTTCGTAAATAATTTGATGAAAGAAAGTGGTATTTGAGGGATAAACCTTGCAGGATAAGAATGAAAGGTATGGGTAAGATATTGGGTTGTAAAATCTTTAAAATCCCAGTCAATTTTATCTAAAACTTGGACAGCGTCTTGAAAATAATACTCTTTGTTGATAAGTTCTAAATATTCCTGCTCAGGATTTTTTATTCCCAAGAGTGTTTTTTGTTGATTACCGTATAGCATATTTTTTTCTACCTCGCATTATAGTATTTCTCATTAGGTTTTAAATCTTTTGTTAAACTCGCCGAGCCGAATTTCGGATAACTCGTTCATAGACGAAGTACTTCGCTTTTTGTGCTAAATTTGGAGTATAGACGAACCCGATTCGGATATAACACATTTTTAACTAAATTTGGATTAGAATAAAATAAAAAGCAAAGCCAATAAAAACCAAACTCCGCAGTTTTTATCACAGAAGTTAAGTTATTATAACTCACAATTCTTATTATACCGCTCAGCGATCTGCAGTCAAGCATTAGTTTCATTACCTGACTCATCTGGTTATCTTTTCTTGACCAAAAATGGCAAAGGATTGGTGGAAAGTCTTTGACCGAAGAAAAATTTGAATAAGATTGAGTAGACGATAGGTTTAATATTTAAGATTGCAGCGGTTGTTGGTTTCGAAATTGCTATTTCGCAACTACTTCTTCTGTATTTAAAATCTAAGAAAAACTGTACGAATTGCCCTGAGGATAAAATTGTAACTTTAGTGGCAAAAGAAGCGAAAAGGATAAAGCCCTGAATTATCTCAATCAAGCCCTTGAAATCTTCAAACAAATCGGCAAACCAGAGATTGAAATCATTGAAAATAATATCCAAACCCTCCAAGCACAAAACTAATCTCCTTTACACACTAAAGGAGAATACCTGAAGGCGTATGCCAGTTTGAGGTCTTCCGAGCCTATTACCCTGCCTACATCTGTGGCTAATTACCTGTCTCACCCGAAGCCTACTTCCGAACCTTTCCCCAAGCCAATCCCCGTCCCTACCTCCTAACTATCTCTCCTTCCTATTCTTTAGCCTATCTCAAAACCTAATCCCAAGACTTAATCGAAGGCTAAAGACTAAGCTTGCTCGAATGCTACCCTATATACCGCCCCCTATACCATATAGGAGATAGCCAGGGGCTAGCCCTAGGCTAGCCCCTCCATTGCCTTTCTTTCGCAAAATCAATACCTTAGACAAATATTAATAAAATTAAATAGAAATTAAGAAAAATATTAAAATTGTTAAAGTGATTTTTAATCGTTCTAATCTACGATAAGCCTTTGGTTTAGGATGGCTTATAGTTACATAAGTCTCAAGTAATTCGCAATGTAGCCTCTTTGGTTATGACTGGTTTTATCTTACCCGTGACTGAGGTGTAATGGTAGTTCTGCTAAAACGCATAGAAAGGGGAAAAGGCTCTTGATTATCTTAATCAAGCTTTTACAGTCCTTAAACAAATCGGTGCCCAAAGAGAAACTGAAAATCATCGAAAATAATATCCTAAGACTTTACCCAAAAATGACTTCTCATTTTTAGTAA
>JBDRUX010000057.1:0-15579 GCA_039801565.1 Caldifarciminota bacterium | reverse complement strand
CAATGTGTCGTGGCACACTGCGCAATTTGGGTTGGTGCGAGACATTTAAAAAAATTGTGGAACTTGGCTTACTTGATGATAAGGAGTTAGATAATCTAAGAGGTCTGACCTATCGTGACTGGTTAAAAAATTTGTTAAAACAGTCCAACCATACTGATTTACGCTCAGCATTAGCAGATTTTCTTAAACTTGATAAAGATTCAATGATTGTTCGTCGTCTGGAATGGCTGGGGTTATTAACCGACGAGCCGATCGGTTTAGAAAAGGGAGCCAATATCGATATTTTAGTGAAACGAATGCAAGAGAAGATGAGTTATCAACCTGGGGAGCGCGATATGATTGTCTTAAAACACGAGTTTATTGCTGAATATCCTAAAGAATCGAGAAAAGAAAAGATTGAGTCAACTTTGATTGATTTTGGGATTCCCAATGGCGATACGGCAATGTCCCGCACCGTCAGTTTGCCAGCAGCAATTGCCGCTAAGTTAATCTTAACCGACAAGATTAAACTGACTGGTATCCAAATCCCAGTGGTTTCAGAAATCTATGAACCGGTTTTAGCCGAACTTGAAACATTAAATATCGTTTGTAAAGAAAAAACAATTCCTTTGCCCGAGGCTAATTTTTAGCTGGTTAATTTTTCCAATTCACTCATTTGAAACAAAGCGGTGAGTGAACAACCGATTTCTTTCAATTTCTCTTTTCCGCCTTGTTCCCGGTCAATGACACAGAGGACATCCTTAATGATTAAACCGAGCTTACGCATCTGCTCGATAGATGTTGCGACTTGACCAGCGGTGGTGATAATATCTTCGATTACCACTGCTATCTCACCGACTTTAAAGCCACCCTCAACCAAATTACAAGTGCCATAATCCTTGGCTACTTTCCGGACAAATAAACAAGGTTTACCCGTCGTTAATGACAATGCGGTAGCCAAAGGTATGCCCCCTAATTCCATTCCTGCCAACTTATCAAAGGTTGCTGGTAATAATTTCGCCATAGATTGAGTAATTGCCGATAACAATTTTGGGTCGCTTTCAAACCGGTATTTATCCCAATAGAATGAACTTATTTTCCCTGAACGCAATTTAAACTGGCCGGTTAGAAACGATGACATTTTAATTGCTTTGGCTAATTCTTTTTTATCCACCATCACTCCTGACAAGATTGATTATAACTTTAATTAAATCAATGTCAATTCGACGCAGTCGAATTCTTAATTTGAGGGGTTTCTCCTCATCCAAAGGGACTTTGCCCCTTTGAGAATTTTCTTTTTCTTTCCGAATCGGCTTTGCCGATTCGGCCCCATTATTTAACACCTTGAACCAAAGATTTTTCAAAAGAACCAAATCGAAATCTTGATTTAATAACATTTTTAATTAAAATATATTTCTATGATAGCATATAAGAAACGGAACAAGCAGGGTCTTAACCATCAGCAGCCCAATTTCGATTTTGAATTTACTTGGTGACAAAGCATTACAACCAACCACTCGAAGGAAATAAAGCAATGGACACTAAAGACGAAGATGGGCGGTTCGATACTGTTAATAGTTGAATCCCCAACCAAAGCGCGGACGATTAAGAAATTATTGAAAAACCGCCTAATAGTTCTATCGTCACGTGGTCATATTAAGGATTTACCCAAATCCCGGTTAGGAGTTAATATTGAGCAAAATTTTGAACCCCACTATATTCGAATTCGAGGCAAGGCTGAAATTATTAAAGAATTACGAGCTGCAGCCGAACGGGCAAAAGCCATTTATTTGGGAACCGACCCAGACCGGGAAGGAGAAGCAATTGCTTATCACATCTTTGAAGAGATTAAAAATGGCAAAAATATCAAACGCGTCCTTTTTTACGAAATCACCCGCCAAGGTATTGAACAGGCATTGCAGAATCCCACGGCGATTGATTTAAAGAAAGTTGACTCTCATAAAGCAAGAAGAGTTTTGGACCGCTTGGTTGGTTATTTAGTATCGCCGATGCTTTGGCAGGTCTTAAAAAAAGGCCTTTCGGCAGGTCGAGTACAGACGGTTGCCTTACGATTAATCTGTGAGCGGGAAAAAGAAATTAGAGATTTTATTCCGAAAGAATATTGGACAATCAAGGTAAAGTTTCAGGAGGCAACCAACCAAGAATTTGTCGCCGAACTTGTCGAAATTGGTGATAAGGAATGTAATATTCCCAATGAAGAAACTGCCCAGAAAATCAAAAAGGATTTATTGGACCCGAAACTAAAATATCATATTACCAAAGTGAATAAGACTGAACAACACCGCGTTCCTTTGCCACCATTTATCACTTCGACTTTACAACAAGAAGCGTCACGTCGCCTTGGCTTTAGTGCCCAAAAGACAATGGTCATCGCCCAACAATTATTTGAGGGTATTGAGTTGAAAGACGAAGCCACTGGCCTTATTACTTATCCCCGCACCGATTCAGTCCGGATTGGTGAGGAATTTATTAATAAAACCAGAAGTTTTATTAAAAATGAATTCGGCGAATCCTACTTGCCCAAAACCGCACGAATTTTTAAGGACCGAAAACAGGCACAAGCCGCGCATGAAGCAATAAGACCAACCGCCATCGCCCGTACCCCTGAAAGTATTAAGGAATATCTCAGTAAAGACCAATTTCGGTTATACGATTTAATTTACCGTCGATTTTTAGCCTCGCAGATGGCGGATGCGGTATATAGCATAACTTCAGTTACAATCACCGGAGGTGATTACAAATTTTCAGCTTCAGCAATCAAACAGAAATTCGATGGATTTGAAAAAGTTTACGGCGAACCACAAACCGAAAAGGTCCTACCCCTGCTAAAGGAAGGTGACGAGGTTTTCTTAAAAGAAGTCAATCCCGAGCAGCATTTTACTCAACCACCACCACGTTATACCGAAGGGACATTGGTGAAAAAATTAGAGATTAATGGCATTGGACGACCTTCAACTTATGCCACCATTGTCTCGACCCTTTTTGAACGGGGCTATGTCCGGCGAATTGAAGGCCGCCTCCAACCCACTGAATTGGGCTTTTTAGTCACTGATATTTTAATCCCCAGATTCTCTGATATTTTTGAAGTCAATTTTACTAAGGAGATGGAAGAGGAACTTGACTTAATCGAAGCCGGTGAAAAAGATTGGCAGGAAGTTGTTAGAAGATTCTATGAACCTTTTAGCAACGATTTGGACAAGGTGCAAAAAGAGTTGCCCATAATAAAAACTAATATGCAAACACTTCTTTCGGAGGAATGTCCGAAATGCGGCAAACCCCTTGTCGCGCGCTGGGGCAAATTTGGTAAGTTTATTGCTTGCTCGAATTATCCGAATTGCAAGTATATCAAAAAAGAAAGTCCCAAATTATTAGCCGAGAATTGTCCGCAATGCCAAAAACCTTTGGTCGAACGAACCAGCCGTTATGGTAAGTTTATTGCTTGCTCGGATTATCCCAATTGCAAGTATATTAAAAAGGAAAGTCCCAAAGAACTCAAACAGTTCTGCCCGCAATGTGGCAAACCTTTAATTGAGCGGTTTGGTCGTTACGGTAAATTTATTGCCTGTTCCAATTATCCCAATTGTAAATATACCGTCAAAATGTCTTCAGAAAAAGAGACGACAACACCCGCTTAAACACCGACTGAACCAGTTGTTGGTAATCGGTTGTTCGTTATTAGACTAAAAAACTTTCTTCGGAACGATTTTAAAATAAGGTTGACATTGATTCAAATTTCTTTTATGCTACAGGTAGTGAAAGTCAAAAAATACCAAACTGGTTATGTGCTGCGATTGGATAAAGGGGAAGAGATAGTTAATACCTTAAAAAATTTCATCACCACCCAAAAGATTAAAGGGGCATTTCTTTTCGGCTTAGGAGCCGCCAAAGATTTAACCCTGGGTTGCTACGATTTAGAAAAAAAGGCATACATCCGGCGCTTTTTCCCTAACGAATGGGAAATCGCTAATCTCATCGGTAATGTTGCCTGGTTAGAAGCAGAAC
Organism: Caldifarciminota bacterium; assembly: GCA_039801565.1. GTDB lineage: Bacteria > Hydrothermota > Tepidihabitantia > Tepidihabitantales > JAOUPE01 > JBDRUX01. Next base: position 11,577 of record JBDRUX010000057.1, on the reverse strand, counting down.
CGATTGTCCACCTTCATATCGTTCTTGGCTCGGCAAATTTTAATACGGTAAGCGGTCACCTCTTTTCCGGAACGGTTACGGCAACCTGTGAAATTTTTATTATACCATTGGCAACAAAACTGAAACGGTCTTTTGATTTAGAGACCGGTTTGAATCTTTTAGAAGTTATTTAGCCCTTATCGGTGAAGCAAATGGTGGATATAAAAATTCCTCTTGACATACTCCGAAATCTGACTATAGTTATTGTATGAAGAAAACAAAGCCGTCCCTTCGCAAGTCCATACATCCATTCATACCTTCCCTAAATCACACCTCCTGCTTGCAAGGGGCGGCTTGTTAAATTGGAAACACATTTAATTTTTACGCTGTTAGGTTTAATATCTTGGGTACAATGATTGATAAATTGTGAACCGTGCCTTAGGAATCGTTGGTTGCGTTCCGCTCAACTTATGCTTTCCATTTTAGCACAAAACACAAGCCCTTGACAATGGTTCAGAGATTACCTAAAATCAAATTGTTAAATGGTCCAATTAATATTAGCGTTCGCCTTTGCTTTTAATTTTTTGGAGACCGGCTTAGGAATTGGAACAAATCTGCCCGTTGGCAATTTGGAGCGGTTCTTCTCGCCTAGTGCGTCAGGTTCAATTTATATAGCTAAGAAATTACCGGCTGGTAAATTAAATCTAAATTATGAAAACTCGAGTTTTTCGGGTATTGGACAACCAACTTATCAATTACAACTTAATCAGCTAACTATCGAATATAGTTATCCACTTTTTCACCGTCACAAATGGTCAATACCGATCCATTTTGGTATCGGCAATATTTGGCTTAATCGCAAATTACTTTTAGCTACCGAAAAGGGAGTTATTCAAAAAGGCGAATTGGGAGTTGGATCTTTCGAAAACTTCGGCCAAACTAATTTTGGTGCTAAATTCTCTTTAGTTGGTCTTTATAACCTTACCGAGCGTAATAGTTCGGCTTATTTCATTAACTTAAAGATTACTTTGGGGTATGAATTTTAAGCAACTCCCAATTTTTATTCCAGCCCTTTTAGTTCTTAACTTGGTCTTTTTAAGTTGTGACGATACCGGAGTTCTTTATCGTGCCACTGGTGATTATTTCCCCTTAAAAAAGGGAACTAACTGGCAGTATTTTGATGGTAACGATACAATTGTCGCCGCGGTAGTGGATGATACCATAATCTATGGCTACCGCTGTATCTTAGTTTATCGTGGTGCTCAGGCGGAATTTTGGCAAAAGGATAAAGCCGAAATTAGAAAATTGGTAGAGAAAAAGGTAAATCGGGCTGGTTATGATTTCCTCTTAGAAACCCAATTCCGCCTTTATTTTTCCTTACCATTAATAATGAACAATTCTTGGCACGAGGTATATTCCGATACTTTAGACATTTATGGTGACACGATAGCCATTAAGCACATTATCCGTGGAAAAGTTGTTGGTATTGAAGATATTGTCGTACCGGCGGGTAGATTTACCGATGTGTACCAAATAGCGCTGGTTGATTCTTTGCAATTAAATGATTCTCTTGCTATCCAATCCATTCAATACTGGTTAGCCCACGAGGTCGGTATTATCAAGCAACGGCTTATCGCTACCGATACTTTAGAACAGGTGTTAATTCAGTTTGTTTCTCCTGACCTAACTATTCCCTAAAATTTCCGCTTGCAATTTTTATTATTTTTGTTATTATTAGTGGAATGAGCAATAGCCAAAAATCCAAAGCTTCAAACCTGGATATTTCATCATTAACTCCGGCTCGGACTACCGAGTCGCTTTTACGCTATGACCCGTATCAGATTTTTCGAAAAGGGTCAACGCCCTATGCGATTTATGCCCGTCGGAAGTGGTTAGGCGAAGAGACCGAAAGCTCCCGAATGGCGGCTGACCAAATTGTTGCCAACCTAATTCAAACCCAAAGCCCTAATGGCAGTTGGAACGATTCGGTTGTCGAAACCATCCAAAATCTCCACTTAATTTCCTTACTTGCCCCGAAATTTAACGGTCGTACCAAAAAAGCTGTAGATTGGCTATTGGAAAAACACCTTGAACCAATGCGCCACACCGCCAAGGATGGTGTAAAATACGATGGATTATTCTTCCAGGTGAATCGAAAAGATGCTAATGAAATTAATCGCCGGGAAAATTTCTTATTCACTCGTGGTTGTGCCGGTTTTGTTAAAACCGCCGCTGCCCTCCTCTTTGCCGGAATTTTTACCAAACAGAAAGACGAAAGGGTATTGCAAGCCTTTAAGACCTTGGACAATATTTTAAAACGTCGCCAGGGTAAGTGGTGTAATAACCTACCCTGTTCTAACAATGTCTTGCGGGCTTATGTTTGTCATCCTTTGAAACGTCAATCAAAAGAAACTCAGACCGCGCTAAAGACTTTAGCCAAATTGCAAACTCGAAACGGTACTTGGCGGGGTATTAAATACTTTTATCATACCTTCAACATCGTGGCGCAAAGCAAATTGAAAATTGCTCGCCAGCAAGTGGCAAAAGCCTTGCCCCGGATTATTCAACTGCAAAATCGGGATGGCACTTTTGGTAAAGATAATAAGGAGTTTTATACCTTTTTGGTTCTTGATGGCTTGAAAAAACAACGATTAAAAATATAAATCACTAACTGCTTATTTCTTAACCCAAAAACTATCTGCGCAATTGAAATATCAAAAGCTATTCAACGCCTAAACTGACTCTAAAATATTTCAAGCCCAAAGCGATCAAAAGAATCCGAACTTATGGCAAGCTCTTAGTATTGGAAGTTCAAAAAGCATCAGCAAAGCTCACTGCCTAAGACAAATCCGAGATGGGCTTCATACACTTTTGTAATTTTGCCCTTCCGGGTTTTTCCTAATGGGTAATCAATAAGGCTTGACAATTGCCATCTTTTTAATAGAGTAAACCTTTAATGGTTTACTTCTTTCAGCAATTACTCAATGGCCTCCAGCTTGGCTTTGTCTATGCCCTGATTGCCTTGGGTTATACAATGGTGTACGGCATTGTCCGGTTGATAAATTTTGCTCATGGTGATGTCTTTATGATTGGTGCTTATCTGGGATTTTACTTTTTGGGTAAATTCGGCTTGCCATTGCCATTTGCCATTCTCGGTGCGATGACGGGCTGTGCGATTCTGGGAATGACCATTGAGAAGTTAGCCTATAAACCGTTAAGAATGGCGCCAAGGATTGCGGCGTTAATCACCGCAATCGGAGTTTCTTTGTTCTTAGAATATTTCACCAGCCTTAAATTTGTCTTTGGACCAAATTATCTTCCCTATCCGCGACCATTCCCAATTAAGAATTATACTTTGAGTGGTATCACTTTATCCAATATCCAGATTATTGTCTTTGCTATAGCAATTGGTTTGATGATATTTCTCCAACTCTTTGTCACTAAGACCAAAACCGGAATGGCGATGCGGGCGGTCTCTTTTGATAAAGAAACTGCCCAACTAATGGGAATTGATATCAATCGCATCATCTCAATCACTTTTGGAATCGGCTCAGCCTTAGCCGGGGCTGGTGGGGTATTATACGGCATCGCTTACCCTCAAATCAATCCATTTATGGGTATAATGCCGGGCTTGAAGGCATTCGTCGCTGCAGTCTTAGGTGGAATTGGCATAATCCCCGGCGCGATGATTGGAGCAATAATTATGGGAGTGGTAGAAGTCTTGACCGCAGCTTTTGTCTCTTCTACCTTACGAGACGCTGTAGCGTTCGCCATCTTAATTATTGTCCTTTTAATTAAACCAACTGGAATCTTAGGCAAACCGGCAACCGAAAAAGTATGAAGTATTTTCAAGCATTAAAATTAATTGGCTTAATCCTTGTGGTTTATCTTGTCCTCCAATTTCTAATCATTTTGGAAATAATCAATCCTTATTGGCAACAAATTCTTTGCTGTGCCCTCATCATTGCCGTATCAGCATTGGGACTAAATCTCATCTATGGGTTTACCGGTCAATTCTCATTAGGACATGCGGCGTTTTATGGTTTGGGTGCTTACTTATCTGCCTATATTAGTAAAACGATTCAGAGTGGTAGCCCCTTGGTTCTTTTATTAGGAATGACGAGCGGTGCAATTCTATCCGGTTTGGTTGCTTTTCTTATCGGTCTGCCAATTTTGCGCCTGCGCTCAGATTATCTTGGTATCGCTACCCTCGGATTTGGTATCATTGTCAAAATTTTCTTCGATAATGCCGATGCGCTTATTCCGAGTCTGGGTGGTTCGCGGGGAATGATTGGAATTCCCAAACTCACCACTTTCGCCTGGGTCTATTTTATCTTCATTATTGCGGTCATTCTATTACGCAATTTGGTTGATTCGAGTATTGGTCGGGCTTTGGTTTCAATTCGCGAAGACGAAGTTGCGGCTGAAGCAGTTGGTATCAATACCACAAAATACAAAACAATTGGTTTTATCATCGGTTGTAGTTATGCTGGAGTGGCTGGAGCACTTTATGCTCACCTCTACTCTTTTCTCCATCCGGCCAATTTCGATTTTCTCAAGTCAATTGATGTGATGTTAATCATCGTCTTGGGTGGTTTGGGCAGTATTTCGGGCACAATCATTACGGCGATTGCCTGGACCTTTTTACTTGAAGGGTTAAGAGTTGTCCTACCCGAAGCGATTCTGGATTGGCGGTTAGTCATTTATCCCTTACTCTTAATCATCGTAATGTTGATTCGGCCCAAAGGAATCTTTGGCGGCAAGGAATTCAAACTTTTACGACCCAAGTTAATAACCAAATGACCCAGTTACAAAAAGGAGTTCAAAAGGTTCAAAATTGTTCAAGACCGCTCTTAGCCATTAGGAAACTCACTAAATACTTTGGGGGCTTAAAAGCCGTCGCTAATTTTGATTTAGATTTAAACCAAGGCGAACTCGTGGGTTTAATCGGTCCAAATGGTGCCGGGAAAACTACTGTCTTCAATCTTATCACCGGGATGTATATTCCAACGACCGGTAGTATCAAATTTCAAGGTGAAGAAATTACTGGGCTAAAACCCCATAAGATTGCCCGATTAGGCATTACTCGAACCTTTCAAAATATTCGGCTCTTTCCGGAATTAACGGTTTTGGATAATGTTCGGATTGCTTATCATCATCATACTCAGTGCGGATTGTTCCACACCTTATTCCGAACAAGAACTTTTCGCCACGAAGAGCAAGAATTAACCCAAAAGGCAAAAGAATTCCTTGCTATCTTTGGTTTAGAGACACGCTGGAACGAAATCAGTAAGAATTTGCCTTACGGTGAACAAAGACGTTTGGAGATTGCCCGCGCCTTGGTCAGTGAGCCAAAGTTGTTACTTTTAGATGAACCAGCGGCTGGGATGAATCCATTCGAAGTCAACCAATTGATGCAACTTATCGCTTGGATTCGCGACCGGTTTCGTTTAACGATTCTCTTAATTGAACATCAGATGCGAGTGGTGATGGGAATCTGTGAACGGGTAGTGGTGATGGACTTTGGTGAAATTATCGCCCAAGGTAAACCGGAAGAGGTCCAAAATGACCCTAAGGTGATTGAAGCTTACTTAGGCAAAGTGACTGTAGCTGGATAAGCAAAATGTTACTTGAGGTCTGTAATTTAACGGTTCATTACGGTGCAATTTGTGCCTTACATAGTATCTCCTTTCAGTTAAATCCTGGTGAAATTGTGACACTGATTGGAGCCAACGGCGCTGGCAAAAGCACGACCTTAAAAACAATCGCTGGTTTAGTCAAACCCAGTGGCGGGCAGGTAAAGTTTGCCGGTCAGATCTTGAATAATCTTCCTGCCCATCGCATTGCAAAATTAGGGATTGCAGCGGTTCCAGAAGGTAGAAAACCATTTGCCAATCTCACCGTTTACGAAAACTTAAGGCTGGGTGCTTATTATCTAAACCGCAAGGAAGAGATTGATGCGGCAATGGCAAGGGTATTCGAATCCTTCCCTCGCCTTAAGGAACGATTACATCAACTGGCTGGCACCTTATCCGGTGGCGAACAGCAGATGTTAGCGATGGGACGCGGGCTAATGGCAAGACCGAAACTCTTAATGCTTGATGAACCATCAATGGGCTTATCACCAATTTTGGTGTCCGAAATTTTTTCGATAATTAAAGAAATTAACGAAAAGGGAACAACGATTCTTTTAGTAGAACAGAATGCCAATATGGCGTTGAGTATTGCGCATCGGGCTTATGTCTTAGAGACCGGACGGATTGTTCTAACTGGCGCTGCTAAAGAATTGAGAACAAACCCTAAAGTTAAATCGGCTTATCTCGGTGAAACCTCCAATCTTTGACGATTAAATTGTTGGGATTATCCTTATGCCGATGAATCATATTCTGGTGATTGGCGCCGGACCTGGTGGTTATGTCGCGGCAATCCGATTAGCCCAATTGGGTGCCAAGGTAACCATTTGTGATAATGCGGCAATTGGCGGGGTCTGTCTCAATCGCGGTTGTATTCCGACCAAGGCTTTGCTCTATGCAACCAGTGTTATCCAAAATGCCAAGGCCGCAAAAAGTTTTGGGGTTAATTTCCAAGACCCAACGATTGACTTTAAATCACTCAACGATTGGAAAAATCAGGTTGTGAGTAGATTACGTTCGGGTATTGAATATCTGTTGCGTAATTATAATATTGAATTCATTTCAGCGACTTGTCGGTTTGTTGACCCCGCCACCGTTGAATTGATAAATAACCAAGGCGAAGTAACCACTTTAAATCCTAATAAAATTGTCATTGCTACTGGTTCTAAACCGACTTTGATACCAGGAATCGTTCCGGATGGTAAAACAATCATCACTTCGGATGAAGCGCTCCAATTAGAATCGCTGCCGAAAAATTTGCTAATTGTTGGCGCTGGGGCGATTGGTTTAGAATTTGCCACAATCTATTCCCGTTTCGGCTGTCAGGTGACGGTTGTCGAAATGATGGACCAAATTTTACCGGGTAGCGACCGAGAAATTGCCAATACCTTAAAGCGAATTCTTTCAAATCAAGGAATTGAGTTCCAACTGAAAACGAAGTTGACCCTAAAAAATTCTAAATTAATTTTGGAACGCGATGGAACCGAACAGGGGTTAGTCGCCGATAAGGTTTTAATTGCAATTGGTCGAATTCCCAATACCGAAAATCTTGGCTTAGAAAATACCGGTGTGGCTCAAGATGAGAAAGGGTTCATTATTGTTAGTAAGTTCTATTCGACTCGGGTACCAAACCTTTATGCGATTGGCGATGTGGTTGGGCCACCTTTATTAGCCCATAAAGCGATGGCACAAGGGATTATTGTGGCAGAACTGATTGCCGGAACTCCCAATGTTATCAAAATCGTGCCCAATTGTGTTTATACTGATCCGGAGTTGGCATCGGTCGGAATGACCGAAGAAGAAGCCAGAAATGCCGGCAAAGAAATATTAATTGGTCGAAGCACTTTAATGGCGATTGGCCGAGCCCATACGATGAACCGAAAAGACGGGATGGCAAAGGTTATTGTGGATAAACACAGTGACCGAATCCTCGGTATCCATATCTTAGCACCTGAAGCCTCAGATTTAATCGCTGAGGCAACTTTGGCGTTATCGCAAGATATGACCGTAAAGGAATTTATTCGCACCGTCCATCCCCATCCCACCTTAAGCGAACTTTTATTGGAAGCAGCCGAGAATGTCCATAAAAAGTCAATTCACAGTTTAAACCGATAAGGAAAATATACCGGGCGAACCAATTACCCAACGGGTGTCAATCGACATCCAATGTCCTAACCCGAAACTATCATTCTATATATCAATAACTTATTAAGCTAACCATCAGCCGGATTGACGTTCAATTGGATGAATTGGGGCTAGCCCAGGGCTAGCCCCCTGGCTACCCTCTATACAGTATAGGGGATAGTATCCGGGTTAGCCTCACAGGTGGTTTTTGGGGCAGCATTGGACATTGACTTCGGGTAAGGTTTATGAATAGCCTTAAGGATGGACTGTGGGACAACTCCAGAGGTTGGCTGGGAATAACCAATTGGTTTAGCCCAGAGATTAGACCCAGATATAGTCACCTTTAGCGAAAGCTAAGTTTTGCCGACCCTGGTTTCGAGGCAGCACTTGAAATTAATAATTAGCGTTAGGCAGTAGCCAATCGACCGACTATCGAGTTTGGCTCCTTTTAAGCCCGACACAAAAGAAGATTTCTCCTTAAGACAGAATAGGGTGTCCTGTTAATGAAAGGCGCTATTTGGGAACTTTGGGCGAACCAAGCCAAAACTATATATATTTAATTTTCTTAATCTGTTCATCTGCTCTTGACATCGCCAAAGTTATCCAGTATCATTTATTAGTGCTGAAAATTGAAATTGGCGGAAAAATTTTGGAATGTCCGGTCGGAACTAAAATTAGTGCATTGATTGCACAACTACCGGAATTGAGTGCGACGACTTTTGCGGTTCAAGCCAATGGCAAGTTACTCGACTTATCGAGCGTCGTCGATTCGGATTGCAAACTGATTCCGATTGGTTTCGACTCGCCCGAAGGTAAGTCAATATTTTGGCATTCGGCATCGCATCTTTTGGCACATGCGGTAAAAAAACTTTTTCCGGATGCTAAACTTGGTATTGGACCAGCGATTGAAGAAGGTTTCTACTACGATTTCGATGTGGCAAAACCATTTTCTGACACTGACCTTGAGACAATTGAGCAAAAGATGCGCGAATTGGTTTTAGCCGATATTCCAATCGTCCATCAGTTCTTGCCCCGTGCCCAAGCCATCAAATTATTTGAAGAACGCAACGAAAACTACAAATTAGAGATATTATCCGAAATTCCCGATACGGAAATCTCTTTATACGCTCAGGCCGATTTTGTTGACCTTTGTTTGGGACCCCATCTACCCAGCACTGGTTGGATTAATGCCTTCAAATTGCTTTCGGTGGCTGGCGCCTATTGGAAAGGTGATGAGCAGAATAAGATGTTACAGCGGATTTATGGTATCGCTTTTCCGACCCAAGCTGAACTCGATGCCTATTTAGCTAAGATTGAAGAAGCGAAGAAACGCGACCATCGTAAATTGGGCGTGGCTTTAGAGTTGATCTCAATTCAGGAAGAAGCTGGTGCTGGACTTATCTTCTGGCATCCGAAGGGTGCCACCATCCGCCGCATCATCGAAGATTATTGGAAGGCAATTCATATCAAAAATGGTTACGAACTGGTTGTCACGCCCCATATCTTTCGGGGACAACTTTGGCACACCTCGGGTCATTATGACTACTACTTAGAAAATATGTTCACGCTACCGGTTGAGAAAGAAGAGTATGTCTTAAAACCGATGAACTGTCCTGGTCATATCTTGATTTATAAGTCGAAGCTTCATAGTTATCGTGACCTGCCGGTGCGTTATGCTGAACTCGGTACGGTTTATCGCAATGAACGCTCCGGGACATTACACGGTGCTTTGCGGGTTCGAGGCATTACCCAAGACGATGCCCATATCTTTTGCACTCCGAACCAGATTGAAGATGAAATTTTTGGTATTATCCAATTAGCCCTTGAGATATTAAAGACTTTTGGGTTCACGCAATTTGCGGTTGACCTTTCGGTGCGTGACCCCGCCCAGCGGGCAAAGTATATGGGTGACGATGCCACTTGGCAGATGGCTGAGGCTTCGCTAATTTCAGCGCTAAAACGGGCGGGGATGGAATATCGCACCGCGCTTGGTGAAGCGGTCTTTTATGGACCAAAGATTGACATTAAACTCTTTGACAGTTTAGGTCGTGCCTGGCAGTGTCCAACTATCCAATTCGATTTCAACTTGGCGCATCGTTTTTCAATCTATTATGTTGGCGAAGATGGGCGACATCATCCCACCCTTTTGGTGCATCGGACGATCTTAGGGGCATTAGAGCGTTTTGTTGGAATTTTAATTGAGCATTATGCTGGTGCCTTTCCGGTTTGGCTCAGTCCGCATCAAGCTGTGGTTCTAACCGTGACTTCAGACCAGGTTGCCTATGGGCAAAAGGTTTTAAATATTTTGCTGGAATCTGGTATTCGCGCCATTGGTAATTTTGCTAATGAGAAGATAAGTTATAAAATTGCTGAAGCCGAGCGTAATAAGATTCCTTATATGCTGGTCATTGGTAAACGGGAAGCGGAAAACCAGACCGTTGCTTTAAGGAAAAGACAAAAAGGAGATTTAGGTGGTATGGCCATTGAAAGTGTTATAAACCAAATTGAGGAAGATGTCCGAGCGCGGCGGTAAATTCAACAACCGGCCGCGGGTCAACGAAGCAATTAAAGTACCCTATGTCCGGGTGATTGGAACTGATAAGAAGATGATTGGCGTTTTACCGATTCGGGAAGCAGTCTCTTTAGCCCGGCGCCAGGGATTAGATTTGGTTGAAGTTTCGCCCAACGCTGACCCGCCGGTCTGTCTTATTACCGATTATGGTAAATACGTCTACCAGTTAAAATGCCGCGAAAAGGAAGCGCGCAAAAAACAACACGCAACCACAGTGCGGGAGATGCGACTGCGAATGAAAATCGGTAAACACGACTATCTGGTAAAACTGGCTAAAATCAAAGAACTTTTAGCCAATCGTGACCGGGTACGGGTGACTTTAACATTACGGGGACGGGAAGTTTTACATCGTGACTTAGCGATGCAATTGATTGAGCAATTGAAGAACGATTTAGCCGGTGTGGCGACAGTCGAAGGCGAACCCAAGATAACCGGCGAAAAGAATCAAACCGTGCAAGTTATGTTTCTACCAAAGTAGCAAAGGATGAAAATGAAACGAAAAACCTTAAAGGCATTAAAAAAACGCATCAAAATTACCGGCCAAGGTAAGTATATCCGTCGCAAAGCCGGTAAAAGTCATCTTTTATCCAGCAAATCGCGCAAACGCAAAAGAGCCCTTTCTAAACCAACTTTAGTTGACAAGGCAGTTGTCAAAAAGGTAGAAAGATTACTGCCTTATGGCGTTTAAGGAGGAAAAATGCCCAGAGTGAAGACTGGACCGGTAACCAGAAAGCGGCGCAAGAAATGGCTGAAGATGGCAAAGGGCTATTGGGGTGGCAAGCACCGACTTTATAAGACAGCGCGGCTCGCGGTGATGAAAGGTTTGCAAAGTGCCTATCGGGAACGCAAACGCAAAAAAAGGACCCAGCGGGCGCTTTGGATTACCCGAATTAATGCTGCCCTGAATCCTTATGACCTTTCCTATAGCCAATTCATTCACGGCTTGAAGTTAGCCAATATCCCTATGAACCGCAAAACCCTTTCCGAACTGGCAATCCGCTCCCCAGAAGATTTTGCTCAAATCGTCGATGTTGCCAAAAAAGCCTTAGCCCAGCCGGTCAACGTTGCTCAAGCGTAATTTTAAATGAATCAGAAGAGCATAGAGCAGATTCAAAAAGAAGCGGAATCTTTAATTACTCAAGCCCGGTCTTTGGCTGAATTAGAGCCAATTCGCATCCGGTTTTTAGGTCGTAAGGGTGAACTGACCCAAATACTGCGCAATCTCGCCACAATTCCGATCGCGGAACGAAAAACGATTGGGCTTCTGGC
>JBDRUX010000056.1:0-16279 GCA_039801565.1 Caldifarciminota bacterium | reverse complement strand
ATGACCAGTTTGCGCCGTTATCAATCGAACCTCTAATTTCTATTATCTTATTGCCACCCCGTTGGAGGTTAGAATAAGTCGACTGCCTAAATACAACTGAAGAACAGCCAGCCAGATTGATTCTTGGGCTAATTAAAGTATCCCAGGTAGTACCATTGGTTTCATCCCAGGAAAGACAAGCATAAGCGGTAGGATTAGTGCCATTGTCCACTGAGGGCTGCCCAATGAGACTGGATACCAGTCTATAAACACTCGCAAATGATAAATTATTGACAATGCAAGGATAAGTCCGTATACTTGACAAAAAATGAAAAGGTCAATTTTGTATTTTGGCTTTATATTTTTGTTGACCGCTTGTGCGGTAAAGCCTAAAGTCATTCCAATTAAAAAGACAATTACGGTATTTTACACAAAAGATTTGGCATTGGACAAAATCGCTAAAATTACAACATTAATCAAACAAGCGAAGATAAAAAATCCCTGCTTATTAGTTATTAACGGCAATATCTTTAGGGAAGAACCGATTACTACTTTATGGCGCGGTGAAGCCGAGATTTCAATTCTCAATTCAGCTTCGGTGGATGCGATAGTTCTTTGCCCAGATTTTTTCCGGTTTGGAATGAAGCGTGCCCAAGAATTAATCCAGCAGGGTAATTTTTTCTTTTTGGGCGCTAACCTAAAAACCAGCAACCCAATGCAAAATTTTGCTCACGAATATCTAATCAAAGACTTGGCTAAAACGAAAATTGGACTAATAGGTATTTCATTTGATACTACCGAGTTCTATCTTACTGATATTAAATGGGAAAATCCAATTTGGACAATTAAAAGACTTATCCCAATGCTCCGATTGCGCTCCGATTTAGTTGGACTGGTAACGGTTAGGTCCGATTCGGTAGCGATTAGTGATTTAGATTTTGTAATTGGTGCTATTAACCCCAAAGGTATTTCTGCCCCTAATCCAGTTAAGGATGAGATTTTATGCCGACTCGACTTATTCCTTAGTCCTAACAATCAAATCGTTGAATATCGCAGCAGTTCTGTTTCGGTCAGTGATACGATTAGCGAAGATAGTTTGGTGCAAGCAACTATTCAACACTATGCGGCAAGGACCGATTCAATTCTCAATTGTTCAATCATTGCTCTTAAAAACGATTTAACAATCGAAGATTTTTCCCATATTATCAGTCAGGCGGTCTTTGCCCAAACCAATGCTGATGTCTTGATTCTGCCTAAGCAGTTTGTGACCAAACCGATTCCAAAAGGACCGCTAACTTATCGGACTCTTTTTGCTGGCGGAAGGCTAAATCAACCATTACTGATTACTGAACTGAATGGCAAGGCGATAGGGGAGATGAAGCAACTAAAATCCGAGGTTATTATTTCACCGCGTCTTAAAAAATCGAAACTTTTACCCAATTTGAACTATCGAGTAGCATTCCCTCGCGACCTTTGGACCAGCATCAGTTTAACCGGCAAAACTTTTGCGCCAACGGATTCAAGTTTAGTTTCGATGATTGCCAATTATTTAAAAAAGAAGCGATGATGAAGTTCATTAAGAATTTTCGTTTTGGACGATTTATCTGGACATTATTTGTCACTTACTATTTTATTAACTTCGCCCGTAACTTTTTTGATGACGCTGCGCCAGACCGAGCTATAATCCCGACCGTTCTTTTTTTCATCGTGACAATCTGGTTGGCGTTTGAGTATTACTTTGGTTCGCCCTTCTTTCAATCCGGTTTGGTCGAAATGTCGCCAATCTGGCGTGGCTTTTTTGCCCTCTTCTTTTACCCCTATGTTGGTTTCTGTGTTGCCGATTATGTCTGGTTTCAATGGGGGCAAGTGCGCCAATTATATCCCACACTTAATCTCATCGGCATTTTGGTTTTTGCGATTGGTGTATTGTTGAGACTCTATAGTCTATTTTTGCTTTTACACCTGCCCGATAATAAATTCGTCGCTAAGGGAATCTATAAGCATTGTCGCCAGCCCCGTTACTTAGCGACAATGATTCAATTAATTGGCATCGCATTGGCTCTTTCATCTTATTGGGGCTTAATTTTTGCCCTTGGGATTGGAATCCCCTTGATTTTAGTTGAAATTCGCTATGAAGAGAAAGTTTTAGCCGAACATTTTAAGACCGAATACATCAATTATTTAAAGAATGTCCCGCGACTCTTCCCAAAACTTAAAAAATAATCAGGGCTAAAATACCCACTAAGACGCAGTAGAACCCAAAATAATAAAATCTTTTTTGCAAAACTAAACTTCTCAGAACCAAAAGCGCCAGAAAACCGGTAACTGCTGTAACAACGATACCGATTGTCATTAGCAAAAAAGAAATTCCGGTATTAGTAAAATCTTTCATTACTAAAATATTAGCACCAATTACCGCAGGGATCGAGAGCAAGAAAGAAAATTCAAATGCCTCGGTGGGATTGATACCTAATAATAACGCAATGCCAATTGTTGCTCCAGAACGGGAGATGCCGGGTAGGAGCCCAATGGCTTGAGCAATGCCGATTAAAATTACTATTTTTATCGTTAATTGTCGGTTCGAAGATTTAACTAATTTGGTAGTGAGGAGTAAGAGCCCAGTGACAATAAGAAATATTGCCGGGAAAATTGGTTGGGCAAAAGTCTTTTCGATTGCCGTTTTAAATAAAAGACCGATGACGGCGATCGGAATTGAGCCAATTATAATATAAAATATCAACAAGCGCGAAGTTTTTCTTTGCTCAGCATCTACGGAAGATACATTAGCAATGATTTCTCTAATTTGTCGGCGGAAAAAAATTAACAAAGCTAATGTTGTCCCCAGATGGAGTATGACATCATAGTTTAAAGTGAAATCGGGCGACAGTCGCAAGAGATGTTGGGTAAAGACTAAGTGAGCCGAACTGGAGATTGGCAGAAATTCGGTTAAGCCCTGAACAACACCAAGTAAGATAGCGATTATTGCGGCCATTGTTAAAATTGACTGCTCAGGCTAAGATGAATTTTGCCTTGTAATGGATTTTCTCCCCCGGCGATACCATAGTCAATGCCAAATATTCCGATTTTTGAGCCGACCCTTAACCCAAAACCGTAACCAACCTTAATTGGATAATTATTCTCGGTTTGGTAGGTTCCGGTATCAAGAAATAAAAAGATTCGGGATTCATTGTTGAGTCGCCAGCGCAATTCGTTGTTTAACCAGAAAATGCGTTTGGAAGAAAATGCCTCTTCGGGATAACCTCTTAAACTTTGGGCACCACCCAAATGGAAAAGGTCATAAAAACTGACAGTAGCATTGGAATAAAGGTTGCGACCGTGCCAAAGGCAACCGAAATTGGCTTTGGCCAGGAGGGGCAAAATATATTCTCCATCCCAATAAGTCTTGGCAATCAATTCCAATGGTTGATATCTTATGGTTTTTCGTCCAATTCGGTTAATTAAATTAACGAAGAAGCCTCGGGCGGGATTTATTTCATTTTCTCGATTATCAAATTTTATCCCGTTGCCAACCCAATAAATTGCGGCGCGATTATAATTGGTAATGCCGAAAACGAAAATTTCACAACCGGTTTCAAATCGCAAAGAAAAATTATCCGACATTGTAATATCCGAAAACAGAACAAAGTTAGTTTTAGCATAGGTGGTATCTTTAGTCTGATGGGTTACTTCACCACCAAGGTTCATTCGGAAACCGAAAAGAAATGGTTCAAGATAAGTCAAACCATAATTTGTGCGATTTATATTATGCGACCAATTGCCTTTGATTTGTCGCATTGTGCCGAATAAGTTCTTTATATCCAGACCAATAAATCCAGAATATTCGGATGTCCGCTCAGCAGTCTTTGGTAGATAAGCAAAGGTTGCCTGGATTTCGTTCGATTTCGCTTCGGTTACTTCAATTATTAAAAAGTAGTCTTCGTTCGGTTTTTTAATCTCAGATTTTAATACGGTGAAGAGATTGGTCTTGGTTAAACGTTTAATTCCGGTTTGTACTTTAGTTTCGGAATAAAGCCAATCATCACTTAGCCCAAAGATTCTTCTTAAGGTTGCCGGTTTGGTCAACTTTTGACCTTTAAAATGAACAGTTTTGATTACTACCCTTGGACCTTCAGAGACTTTTAAGGAATAGTTAACCTTATAATCTTCGATTTGAAAATTCTTTGGCTCAATTTGGCAAAATGGAAATCCGGAGTCAAGATAGACACCAAGAATTGCTTGGCTATTAGCTGACACAGTCTTTGGGGTAAAAGTGCCTTTACGATATTTAAGCTTTTCCCAAAGGGTTGCGGTCGCTATCCTTTCATTGCCGATTATTTCGATTTTACCAATCGTCGCTTGGCTATTTTCTTTTATCTTCCAATGCAAGGTGATTCCAGAAGGTTTTTTAATAATCTGATGATTAATCTCGACCCAGAAGAAACCAGCCTCGGCGTATTTTTCTTGGATTAACCTATAATCGGAATTTAATCCTAATGAATCGAGCTGGGTGCCGATTCGGTTTTTTAAAGATTTAAGTAAATTTTTCTGATGATAATTACCTACTACTTCGACACTTTTAATCGTCAAACTATCGGACCAGCCAAAATTGGTAAAAGGGCAAATGAGTAAAAGAGCCAATATTTTATAATTTTTAATCAGCTCAGGAAAAGATATTGGCGCCAGGGGGCTGGTATTTGGCCCAGACTGTTTAAGATGAAGGTGAAAAAATGCGGTTTTTTCGGCTTTCGGAGTAATTTTAAACCCGATTTATGTAATGGCAAATTCCCCTTTTTGGTATTACACTCAACACAAGCACAAACTAAATTTTCCCAACTGTCGGTGCCACCTAAAACTTTAGGGATAACATGGTCGGTGGTCATTGGTCCAGAAGTTTTGCCACAGTATTGACACTGATTGTTGTCGCGCCGCATAATATTTCGTTTGGTTAGTGGAATTTCTCGGCGGGTCACTTTGACATAATAATTAAGGCGTAAAACACTGGGAATTGGGATTGTGACATTGGCCGAACGAGCAACCAAACTGTCATAGGGTTCGACCATCTCGGCCTTACGCAGATATAACAAAACTAAAGCCCGGCGTACCCGACATAAAGTCAAAGGTTCATAATTTTGATTCAATAACAGAACCTTTTGTGACAACATTTTTAACCTAATCGTAAACTTTAGCCTTATTGTTCATCAACTTTTTTTCCTTGAAACCAGAGCTCTTCTTTAATTTTCGCGATTACAATTCGACAACGCTCCGCTTCAGTGTTAGCATATTTGTAATAATTATCACCAGCCGGTACCATCTGATATTGTGCCAAGGCTTCTTTGTAGTATTTTAGCGCGGTCTCCAACTTTTTTTGGTTTCGATTTTCTTCACCCTGACGTTTGAAGAGGTCACCTAATAGCACATAGCCAAAAATTAATTTATTATCAATTTTCAAGGCAGTTCGGAGTTCAGCTTCGGCGGCTGAATAATTACCCAGACGAGTATTTAAGTCACCCAAGTAAATATGAGGCAATGCCTCATTCGGTAATAAATCCTTTGCCTTCAGGAATTGTTTTCTTGCCTCGGCATATTTTTTCTGTCGCATATAGACATTGCCGATTTTCATAATGATGTAAGCGTTATTCGGTTTTTGGGTTAAAATATAATCGTATTCTTTTAAGGCTTCACCATATTTGCCGACTTCGACTAAGACATCAGCGTATTCTTCGCGTAATTCTAAAACATCCGGAAACCGTAGACAACAGGGTTTCAATTGTTCTTCAGCCTCTTGGAAGCGACCTTGCTTGACTAAAAGCCGACCGTAACTGCGGCGCAGTCCTAAATCCTCGGGAAACATTTTAATCGCTTTTTGATAAACCGAATCCGAAGCATTGATGTTACCAGCCCGGTTAAAAGCATCCGCCAAACCAAAATATAATTCGATAAAAGTTGAATCAACCTTTAAACCAGCTTTGTACTCTTCAATTGCTCTTTCGTATTGGTCAGTAACTAAGTATAAATCACCTAATGCTTCATAAGCCTTGGAACGTTTTGGGTCAAGTCTTTTGGCTTTGTTAAATGCCTCTTCGGCGGCAACAACATCTCTTTTTAATCGTTGCACCGTTCCGATACCAATCCAAGCTTCGTAATATGTCGAGTCGTAATTAAGCGAGGTTTTAAAATTTTCTAAGGCAGCGTCAAAATTCTGCTGCTTTAAATGTTCAGCACCGAGGCTGTAATATTTCTCAGCCTCTTTTCTGCGTTCCGCCATTTCTTCGGGTGTCAATTTTTTAATTTCTGGTGCCGCGCAGGCTAAAATGACCAGAATTATGCAACCGATAAATTTTTTCATTTTTCTCCTTATGGATAGCTTAATTTAAAGTGGAGCCGACGGGATTCGAACCCGTGACCTCTTGACTGCCAGTCAAACGCGCTCCCAACTGCGCTACGGCCCCGTATTAAATCCTTAATTTAATATTAAAACTAAAGCAAATACCTTTGTCAAGCGATTTTTTAAAAACCTCCGCCTGATTTAATCAGATTCGTCTCGAACTTATTAAAGATGTTCTTGGCTTAATTGGATTAAATCTGGGACAGTAATTTGAGGCGATTTCACAAGAATTGATGCGCGATTGATTAAGTTTTCTAACTCTCGGACATTTCCAATCCAAGGTTGATTTTGGAGAAAGACTATCGCATCCGGAGTTAAACTTTTCTTAATTGCCCCATTCTCTTCACAATACTTGGTTAAAAAATAATCGGCTAAGACTGGAATATCCTCTTTCCGCTCGCGTAGTGGGGGAACATAAATACTTATTACATTTAGTCGGTAATAAAGGTTGGCACGGAAATTTTTGCGTTCAATCTCTTCTAACAAATTTTTATTAGAGGCGGCAATGATACGCACCGAAACTTTTGTCGCACTGGTACCGCCCAGCCGCTCAAATTCTCCTTCCTGCAAAAACCTCAACAGTTTCGCTTGGGCAGCAAGCCCTAAATCACCAATCTCATCAAGGAATAAAGTTCCATTATGGGCGATTTCCAATTTTCCCGGTTTCGTGGTCTTGGCATCAGTGAAGGCACCTTTTTCGTAACCAAAAAGTTCACTTTCAATTAAAGTCTCTGGGATTGCGGCACAATTTATTTTAACGAAAGCCTCACTTTTTCGCTTACTTTTATTATGAATTGCCCGCGCCACTAACTCCTTACCCACTCCACTCTCGCCAGTAATTAAAACCGGGGTATTAGTTGGAGCGATTTTTTCGATAAAATTGAAAATCTTTTGGATTGGTTCTGAGACACCAATCATTTGATAGCGTTTTAACGATTCTTCCTTGAGTATGGCGACCTCTTTTTGTAACCGTTCGCGCTCTAAGGCATTCCTTACTGTGACCAATAAAATTTCTTTATCAATTGGTTTTTCTAACCAGTCAAAGGCACCCAATTTCGTCGCCAGCACCGCATACTTAATCGTCCCATATTGGGAAATCATTATTACGGGCAAAGTTGGTTTCAGTTTAATTATTTCCTTTAATACCTCAATGCCATTAATATCCGGTAAGACGAGATCGAGCAGAACCAAATTTAGCTGGTTTTCCTTAATTTGTTTAATTCCGGCCAAGCCATTTTCGGCTTGAATCACTTCGTAATTCTCTGGACTGAGAATTTTGCGGATAACCTCCCGGTCTTTTGCTTCATCATCAATTACAAGAATTCTACCTTTTATTTTCCGGCTCATAATTCGGTAGTATAGAAGCAAATTAGCCATTGTCAAGCGATTGACTTCTTATGAGTAATTGCCAAGGCAACAGGATTGCTTATAACTTATAAACTCTAAACTTTATTAAGATTTTATTCATAAAATACCGGTTCTTCTTTAATATCTTTAAAGAATCCACCTAAGGCTGATTAATCTTATTAAAGTTTTTGACCTTACCACTAAATTTTTTACCCTTAAGCCGGCGTCAAAACAAGCTCGAGGGCGTTTTGGAGTCTAAGTCATTGATTTTTCAAGCAGAATATTCTCTTGACATATCATAAGGGGCTAGCCCCTGGCTACCCCCTATACAGTCTTGGGAGTAGTGTTAGGTGTAGGACTGAGGTAAGCCTCGTAGCAGGCTTCAGGGATTGGCACAAAGAGTGGCTCGGAATCCGGATGATGAGTAGGCTTTTAAGTTAATCAATAGATTGGCTAATTTAATAGTTAGTAGGTTCGTTGTTGGTTAGGTTGGTAGGCTGGCTAGACTTTTGACTGGTAGTCGGTATAAAGGTTTGTTGCTTGGGGCAAATTTGGATTGGCACCAGAACAAAGAGATTAGGTTAATTGTATCCTTATCCTTTTCGGTGTTTCAAGCCTACTCGACATTTACCTATTTTAATTTTTATTAAAACCGATATCTTGTCTGCATCTGCCATTCACTCAAGGTGAAAAGTTCACCTCGATTATAAAGGTCAACCGAAAATTTCTGATTAATCTTAAACCCTAAGCCAAAGGAAGAACTGAGCAATAAAGTTATTCCCTTACTAACCGGATAAACTCTTTGCCGATCGCTAAATTCATATTTCTCATAAGTGAATTTTGCTGCAATGCCCGTTCTAATGACCACCGGCTTGATAATATTGTATTCCAATCCGATTGGAATTGTGAAGCCGAGTTGGTCAGTCTTAATAAGAACGAAATCGGCTATTGTGTCACTATGAAAAGTAGAATCAGCAAGATAAGTCTTAACCGCTATATCGTAGATACTATCTTTGGCAAAGCTGAGTGTTGATTGAAAGCCGATAAAAGAGTTCAATGATTGGGTGAGCGTAAATTGATAGCCACCAGCGAGATTGATTATTAAATCTTCGCCTTTGCCCGAAGTGGTGATTACTCGTCGAGTATCCTCATAAGTAGTATCACAATCGTAATCACTTGATTCTGGATTAGGATAGGAACGCCAACGCCAGTAGTAATAATCCCAGCGCTCGAGGTCAGTTGTATCAATTGCTTGCCCTGCCAAATCGGTCGCATTTCTTCGCACCCCTGCTATCAAGTTAAATTTTCCATTTATTGCATCCTGCCAGCGAATCAGAAAATTTTGTTCTTTTAGCTTTCCAGTATTCGTTTCGCTACCCTTTGTCAAACCTATATCTTGGGATTGATAAAAATGGTAATAGTATGAACTATCATATTGGCTGAGGTAATCATAAGTCCGGAAATCGTAATCGTTGGTTTCGTATTCGTTCACTCCTTCATTCTTCCCATTTTTTAGTGATGCCGAAACTTGTAATGAATTTTTCCCTAATTTCAAGGCAAAACTCAAACCGAATTGGTGCTCGGTAATATCATCATTGATTCGATTACTCCATTCGCGCTGAGAATAATTTAAGGTGTCAGTTTCGTATTTACTATAACCGATTCTTTCATTTTCATAAGGGCTTCTTATATAAATATGAAATGGGGCAAAGATAAAGGATGGACTTAAGAAAATGGGAAGCGATAGGAATTGTTGATAGACACCAAAGCGATAAGATTGGAAGTAACTATGCACATAATTATAGTAATCATAATATCGCTCGTAATCCACTTGATAAGAGTAGAATTCGGGCTTTGGGCTATAAAACCGAACCTGATTTTGAAGAACTAAACCAATTCGGGAAAGGAAAGTCCGCGGCAGCATTAAAGTCAAATTGGCGGTTGCTTTTTCACTCCACCTTTCCGGAATAAAGTTAATCCCAATCTGGTTTGATTTCAGAAAGGGAAGTAAGGAAGGAAAAGTTAGAATATCGGTCTCGAAATCGCTGACCATTCCAACAAAATCTTTACCTAATCCCTTAATCCTTAAACTTAGGGCTGGAAAACTGGGCATTTCAGGTCTTTCTGGAGTCAGACGCAAATAGCCATTTTCTTGGGCAAAGCCAAAAACGAAAATTGTAAGAAATGGTATTAACCGGTGCAACTTCTTACACTTAAAGGATGCCTTGCGTTGTAACATAACTGCCTCCTTTAAGCTATTGTAATTATTAGACAAACGATGTCAAGCGTTCGATAAAAAATAAATTCGTAAAGTTCTTGACTAGCAACGAAAAGTCTTCAAGCAAAACTGATCTGGAGTAAACAGTAAAAAACGCCTTTTAATTATAGAACCAGCTAAATCTTTTGAAAATTGGTGCAAATTACCTTCAAGAGAAAATTCGCTTTATCTTACGACCAGAAACTTTTTGGTCTGGTTGCCAAATTTTAAGAAGTAAATTCCGGGATTGATTCCTTTTAGCGATATTTTTACTTCACTGTCTTTGCAAGTCGAAGGCATCTCAATCTCTCTTATCACTTTCCCTGAGACATCAAAGATTTTTAGCCCATAGCCTTGAGCATTGAGCTTAGAGCGGTCAGCGGACAGCGGTAAGCGAATAGTAAGAAAGGACTTCGCCGGATTAGGATAGATTTCAAACAATTCTCCACTTTGTCGTTTAAGTTTTTGGTTTTCTTTTTCAATTCCTATGCTGGAAGAAAACTTGCCCCAGATACGATAATTATTAACAGATTGGTGGTTTATTGAGTCAGTCCAACCCGAATAGACAATAAGGAATTCATCGCCAGAGCCGTGAGCTAAAGCTGGAGCAATTTGGTTGCCTGGTTGGGTAGATACTGGGAAACTTGCAATAACAACACCTGATTGATTTACTATTGCACCATAAATATCAGAGCTATTTGGATTTCTACGATAGTCTTGCCAAACTACAAAACAACTTGTGCCGTTAGATGCAACGGAAGGGAGACCTTGAGAGTTTACTGCAGTGGAGATGGGAATACCCGTTGGGTCTAAAACAATACCAATTGGAGAGATACGGGCGCCATAAATGTCGCAATTCCGTTCACCATTTCGAGCATCAGTCCAGAAAACAAAATAATTTGTTCCGTCAAAGGTGACTGAAGGATAAGCGATAGGGAAATTCGTAAACCATTGAATACGAATATTACCATTGAGCACTATTCCTTGTTGAGTTACAATGCCGCCAATAAGAAAATAATACCATCGTCCTACATAACCACCGCTACGCCAAACAACAAAATAGTTGGTAGCACCAAAGCAAATTGAAGGCGGGGGCGTTCCCCCAACGCCTGCGTGGTCAATGATAATGTAGGCGGTATCAATGATTAGTCCTTGTTGATTTACTCTAACCCCGGCTGCGTAAGTCCAAATAACTAAGTAGTAAGTGTCTCCAAAAGCAACATTGGGATATGCAATCAACCCGCCCGAGCTAATCTTTATGCCCGCAGTGTCAATGACAACTCCTTGTTGATTTACACGGGCACCATAACACTCCCTGCCCTCACGGAAATCATCCCAAACGACTAAGTAGTTAGTTCCATCAAAGGCAATCTTAGGATGAAGTTGTCTTTCTGGTGCAGTTGAGATTGGAATACCACCCGGGTCGAGAATATTACCGTTTTGGTCAACTCGTGCACCATAAATATCTCCCGAGTCATTGCGGTCATCTTCCCAAACGACAAAATAATTGGTACCATCAAACGCGATTGCAGGGTTATATTGGTTTCTTGGGGCAGTGCTTGTATCAATTAAAAACTCACCTTGTAAATTTGGAATGCGAAATTCGGAATGCGGAATTTTAGGATTATCAGAATAGTTCTGGTTTACTCTTTGAATTACTCCACCCGCATCAAATGACACAGTTTTGACCTGATTCGGAGCAGTAAAACCAAAGGCTAATGAGATGGTAAAGACCAAACTTAATATTTTAAGAACCATTTGACCCTCCTTCTAAAGACAAGGAATAAGATTTCATCTCACAATAGGTTTAACAAAACCATCAGAATTTGTCAATAGCAAAATGACGGTTACTGGTGGCTTGTGACCGGTGTTTTTTCAGACATACCTTTTCTGTTCTATCTGTGGTGTGTCCTGGATTCAGATTGACTTATAGCTAACTTATTTTATAATGAGCCATGCTCAAAAAGTATTTTAAGAATTTCGTATTACTTGTCGTCTTTCTTTTTATCGGATTTTTAGTTTCGCGAATACCAATCGTTGGGATGCAAGAACCAGCCCGAAGAACTTTAGGTATTTTAGTGGTGGCGGCACTTTTGTGGATTAGCGAAGTTGTGCCTTTGTATATCACATCGTTTGTTATTGTTTTCTTGGAGACAGTATTCCTGACCAATCTTTTAGGTGGCAATTTCAAGATTTTTCTTTTTCCATTTTTTGATTCGGTAATCGCACTATTCTTAGGCGGTCTGGTTTTGGCATATATGCTAAAGAAATTCGAATTAGACGAGTGGTTTCTGTTTACCATCTTAAAACGCCTGGGCAATTCGCCGTCCCGCGTGTTATTGGGTCTGATGGGAGTTACTGCTTTTCTTTCAATGTGGATGTCAAACACTGCTGCCACTGCCTTGGTCATCGGTCTGGTTTTGGTCTTAATTGAAAAAGTTCCAGCAGAAGACCCTTTGATTAAAGCATTGGCTTTAGGGGTACCATTTGCAGCAAATATCGGCGGAATTGGCACACCAATTGGAACTCCACCCAATGCCTTGGCGATTGGCATCCTACGCGAAAAGGGAATCAGTATCTCCTTTTTGCAATGGGTTGGTTTTGGCTTGCCCATAGTGATAATTTTATTTTTCTTGATTTACTTTATCTTAAGAGTTCGCTTCCGTTCTAAGTTAAAAGAAGTAAAATTAGCCGAGTACAAGCCCGAGAGTTTTTCTAATGAGCAGAAGATAATCTTAGCGGTTTTTGGACTGACCCTGGTTTTATGGTTAACTACGGAATTACATAAGATTCCTTCCAGTATTGTTTCGCTCTTGCCGGTGATAATATTTGGTGTTATTGGTTTTTTAGAAGAAGAGGACTTGGGAAAAATCGGTTGGGATACCTTAATCCTAATGGGTGGTGGGTTATCCTTAGGTTTGGCAATTGAGCGTAGTGGACTATCCAGTTGGTTTGTAAAGCAAACCAGCACGATTTTGTCGTCGAAGTTTTTATTGATTAGTGGTATGACTTTTATTACCATAATCCTAACCTCGTTCATATCCAATACCAGTGCTGCCGCTATCCTTTTACCAATTGCAACCAGTTTAATGTCGAAGCCCTTTAGCATCGCCTTAGTTGTTGCCATCGCTTCATCAATTGCGATGGTCCTGCCAACCAGCACCGCGCCTAATGCGATTGCCTATGGTTCAGGATTGATTAAGGTAAAGGATATGCTTAAAACTGGGGTAATAATAGCTATCCTTTCTGGAATAATAATTAGTGGGTTGGGAATAATCTCGGCTCGCCTTTTATTTCACTAAGGGGGTAAAATGGAAAAAGCCAAGCGAGAACATTGTCCAAAATGTAAAGGAACAACGATGATTAATAATGTCTATGTAAAGACCGGTGAAAATATCAAAATCTATGTTGAATGTGCCAATTGTCATAGTTTTGTTGCTCGTTATAGTTTATTGACCTATACCTCAGATAAACCCTATGAAGTTCTATTACAAAAATTAAAATGCTTAGAATATCGTAGTGGCAAAAAGGCGTTAAGAGAACTTGAGGAATTTGACCGTTGTGTCGAGAGTGAATTTAAAATGGTTAAATCTTTGGCTGAACAGCAGGAAATTAAAACGGTGGAAGAGTTGATTAAAGAAAAGTGGGAGGAGAAAGAGGAGTAATTTTTTAGATAAAACTTAGCCAAATTGCAAGATGACCGATTAGTTGAACCTGGATTTCACAAATCTTTTTAGCACCATCGCTTAAGACCATGGCTATTACCATGAAAAATTTTAGTTTAAAGAAAATTATCTCTTAGAGAAGGCAAATCTATTTCCTTAGTTTGGTCAACATAAAGTTACCAAAGACCTCCTCAAAACATCTTACGGCAATTAAGAAGGGGTTGCGGTTGGTTATATTCCCCATAAGTCTGGTCGTTCAAATTACTATCCGTTACCGGTTTTTGAGCAGAAGAGCGGACCCTCGTTCACAATCTTCAAGAATGAGTTGGTAATAAAATGGATGAGACTTGCGAAATTTGGGTTCAAAGCATTTTCAATTTAGATATTGATAACACCGCTATCTTTTACTAAAATTTGGTTATGAGAAAGAACATACCACAATTATGGGATGAGATCTGGCAAGGTGATTCTTCCGTCGAAGAGGATAGATATATACTCAGTAAAGAAGAAAATTCCATCCGATGGCAACGAATTGAAAAAATCGTTCTACAAAAATTTGGTTCTTTTGTCGGTCGGAAGGTCATCGAAATTGGCGCTGGTATCGGAACCTATGCCGCTTTAATGGCAAAAAAGGGGGCTGATGTTACAATCGTTGATTACTCAGAGGTTGCACTCAAAAGAGCCGCTAACTTCTTTAGCCGAAACGGATTATCAGCCCAGTTCATTAAGCACGATGCCCTGACGTTACCAATGAATTTCTTCAACAAATACGATATCGCTATGTCTTTTGGTTTAGCGGAACATTTCAAAAATCAACAGAGAATTTTGATAAACAAAATTCATTTTGATTTATTAAGAAAAGGCGGCATCGCTTTTATTTCAGTTCCTAATAAATGGAATGTACCCTACCGGCTATTTAAGTTTGTTGCCGAAATTATGGGGAGATGGAAAATTGGTGAAGAATATCCCTATTCGCGAGTTGAATTAAAGAATATTTGTCAAAAAATCGGCGTTAAACAATATTCATTTTTTGGCGATTCATTGTATGGTTCATTCAAATTCATTAATCCGTTACAGATTATTAAAAAAACATCGAAAAATTCTTGGCAGCTTGATCGAATTAAAAAAGAGAAAGGAACATTTTTAGACTGTTATTTTAGTTACGCCTTAGTGCTTTATGGGGAAAAATCTATTTAAATTCAATTAAAGATGCGCATTGGCATTGATGTCAAAGTCTTAAGAGAAGAAAAACGGGGTGTTGGCTATTATCTGGTTAACCTCTTAGAGCAATTTGCTCGACTCGATGCGGAAGATACTTTTTTTCTTTACGCACCGAAACCAGTGCAATTGAACCAGTCCGAAAATAACCGATGGCATTACCGTTTTGGCAATTCAAACTTACCCGGCTTTTTCTGGATAAATACGTTCGGTAAACACTTTATCAATCGAGATGATTTACAGGTTTTCTTTGAGCCATTCAATCTTTTACCGCAAGGTTTACCGCATCGGATTAAAAAAGTTGTAGCCGTTCACGACTTTTTGGCAGTCCATCCTAATATGTTGTCATATTATGGGCGATTGCTTCATAAGGTTTATTTTCGAAGATCTCTAAACATCGCCCATCATATTATTACAATGTCTGGGATAATAAAACAACAGCTTGTTAATCATTTCTCGATTAACTCTTCAAAAATTACCGTAATCTATGAAGGGGTAAGTCAGATATTTCACCCGTACAGCAAAGATGAAATCTTAAAGTTTCGCCAAGAATTTAATCTGTTAAAACCGTATTTGCTTACAGTTGCTACATTAGAACCTTGTAAGAATTATCCAACGCTTATTAAAGCATTTGCCCAGTTGAAGCAGGATTTAGATTTGGTAATCATTGGCAAAAAGGGCTGGCGGTATTACGAAATTTTTTCCCTGATTCGAGAATTAAAATTAAACGAACGGGTGAAAGTAATGGGTTATGTCCCTCAAGATAAATTGCCATTTTTTTATAACGGTGCCGAGATATACATTCACCCTTCTTGGTATGAAGGTTTTGGTTTACCAGTTTTAGAGGCAATGGCTTCGGGCACACCAATTATCGCTAGTAATTCTTCAAGTTTACCCGAAGTAGGAGGGGAGGCAGCACTTTATTTTAATCCAGCTTCAATAGAAGAATTGGTTTTTAAAATAAATATGTTACTTAGCAACGATGAATTAAAAAATGATTTGAAGAAAAAAGGAATAGAACGAGCCCAACAATTCACTTGGGAGAAAACCGCGTTAGAAACGCTTAAGATTCTGAAGGATGAATAAAAAGATAAAAAATTGCGATTATTCCTTGCCTTTAAAAAGTAGAATACTAAATCCAGCTATTTTTAATCATTCTTGCCTTTTAAACCTCCCAATTAACCCAAACGAGTTTAAGAACTTATAAATAGTAGCAGTTAGAAGATTGGGTTAGATACAAAGTGACAACCAAACCGTGTTATGACAGAGCCAAAATGTTCCCTTAACTGCAAAGCGACATGTCCCCTTATGATAAACTTTTTCTTTTGGTTGTCAATCATCGGTCACCGTTATAATGAAATCTTTGAACTAATCGGTCCTGATGATAGACTCTAATTTCTTTCCCAGGAATAATCCGAAGCGCAATCT
>JBDRUX010000055.1:0-16323 GCA_039801565.1 Caldifarciminota bacterium | reverse complement strand
GCTCACGTACCGCTTTAATGGGCGAACAGACCAACCCTTGGGACCTTGTCCAGCCCCAGGATGCGATGAGCCGACATCGAGGTGCCAAACCGGGCCGTCGATGTGAACTCTTGGGCCCGATCAGCCTGTTATCCCCGGAGTACCTTTTATCCGTTGAGCGATGGCCCTTCCACGCGGAACCACCGGATCACTAGGCTCGACTTTCGTCCCTGTTCGACTTGTTTGTCTCACAGTCAAGCTGGCTTATGCCCTTGCACTCCACGCACGGTTACCGTCCGTGCTGAGCCAACCTTAAGGCGCCTCCGTTACCTTTTAGGAGGCGACCGCCCCAGTCAAACTGCCCACCTGCCACTGTCTTCCAACTGGTTAACAGTTGAAGTTAGAATTTCAACAAATCAAGGGTGGTATTTCACCGTCGGCTCGACCAGAGCTAGCGCCCTGGCTTCATCGCCTCCCACCTATCCTACACATGACTTGCCAAAATCCAATGACAGGTTGCAGTAAAGGTTCACGGGGTCTTTTTGTCCGATCGCAGGCAGGCGGCATCTTCACCGCCACTACAATTTCGCCGGGCTTCTCGTCAAGACAGCGCTCCACTCGTTACACCATTCGTGCAGGTCGGAACTTACCCGACAAGGAATTTCGCTACCTTAGGACCGTTAGAGTTACGGCCGCCGTTTACCGGGGCTTCGGTCGAGACCTTCTCTCTACCTTGCGGTAGAAATAAGCCTCTTCCTTAACCTTCCGGCACCGGGCAGGTGTCAGTCCCTATACATTGCCTTACGGCTTAGCAGAGACCTGTGTTTTTGTTAAACAGTCGGTAGAGCCACTTCACTGCGGCCCACTTGCGTGGGCACCCCTTGTCCCGAAGTTACGGGGCTAGATTGCCGAGTTCCTTAACGAGAGCTCACCCGAGCACCTTTGGATATTCTCCTCACCCACCAGTGTCGGTTTCCGGTACGGTCACCCTAGTGTCTGGCATAGAGGTTTTTCTCGGCAGTCGGTCGGGTTGAGTTCGTCCGCCTTGCGTTGGACTCCCATTCGCTACCAAGAATTACAGCTACGGATTTGCCTATAGCCCATCTTGATAGCTTAGACCCGGACGACCAGCACCGGGCCCAACCGTTCCTCCTGCGTCACCCCATAGCTCGTAACGACACCAAGGTGGTAGCCGAATGTTGACGGCTTTTCCATCACCTACGCTTTTCAGCCTCGGCTTAGGTACCGACTAACCCTGGGCGGATTAACCTTCCCCGGGAAACCTTGGGTTTTCGGTGACCGGGTTTTTCACCCGATTTAACGCTACTCATGCCGGCATAATCACTTCTGCCTCGTCCAGTGTATCTCGCGATACACCTTCTGCCTACTGCAGAACGCTCCCCTACCATGGAGATAAACTTGCATTTATCTCCATCCATGGCTTCGGTGATAGGCTTAAGCCCCGATATATTTTCGGCGCAAGATTACTCGACTGGTGAGCTGTTACGCACTCTTTAAATGATTGCTGCTTCTAAGCCAACATCCCAGCTGTCTAAGCAATCTCACATCCTTTCCCACTTAGCCTACACTTAGGGACCTTAGCCGATGGTCTGGGTTATTCCCCTCTCGGCAACGAAGCTTATCCCTCGCCGCCTCTTTCCCTTGGTATGGAATGGTGGCATTCGGAGTTTGGTTGAGTTTGCTCCTGCTTAGCAGGAGCTCGCCCATCCAGTGCTCTACCTCCACCATTAAACCCAAGAGACTGCTCCTAAAAGCATTTCGGGGAGAACCAGCTATCACCCGGTTTGGTTAGCCTTTCACTCCTACCCACAGCTCATCCGAGGGTATTGCAAGGCCCACCGGTTCGGACCTCCCTTCGATGTTACTCGAAGTTCATCCTGGCCATGGGTAGCTCACCGGGTTTCGGGTCTATTTTGTGCAACTTAACGCCCTATTCGGACTCGCTTTCGCTACGGCTCCCCCGCAGAGCGGGTTAACCTCGCTGCACAAAATAACTCGCCGGCTCATTATGCAAAAGGCACGCGGTCACTGCCGGTGCCAAACCTTGCGGAAAGACACCAGCTAGCTCCCACTGATTGTAGGCATACGGTTTCAGGTTCTATTTCACTCCCCGCCAGGGGTTCTTTTCACCTTTCCCTCACGGTACTCGTGCACTATCGGTCAGCTATGAGTATTTAGCCTTGTCAAGTGGTCTTGACAGATTCCCACAGGGTTTCTCGTGCCCCGTGGTACTTGGGAACTTGACCTAAGAAGGATTTCCGAATTTCGCCTACCGGACTCTCACCGTCTTTGGTTCTCCGTTCCAGGAAGATTCGGCTATTCGGAAATCTTTTTGACTTCTCCGCCTCATGGCAGTTGGCGCGGTCAAGCCCCACGACCCCGTTCAGGCAACGCCTGCCAGCTTTAACGCCTGAATCGGTTTAGGCTGTTTCCCTTTCGCTCGCCGCTACTCAGGAAATCGATTTTTCTTTCTCTTCCTCCGGGTACTGAGATGTTTCACTTCCCCGGGTTCGCCTCATCCGACTATGAATTCATCGGATGATGTAGCCCAATTATGGACTACGGGTTTCCCCATTCGGGTATCGCCGGGTCAAAGGTTGTGTGCACCTCACCGACGCTTATCGCAGCTTACCACGCCCTTCATCGCCTATAGCTGCCAAGGCATCCTCCGTATGCCCTTAGTAGCTTGAGCAAAGAAACCTGCCAATCCCAATTGTCAAAGAGCAAATTTATTTAGTATAATATTTATAGTCAAAATTTGGCAAATGTCAAGCAAAAAATTAACCTCAAATTATCAATCAATATGTCGCCAAATCTGACCCTTTAACTGCTTTAAAACCATTGCATTGATAAATTATGTGATACAAAACAACTCAATAGATTTTTAAGAATTTATTGACAATTGGACAAAACAAGGTAAATTGTTAGTAGAATCTAAGGAGGCTTATGAAGTATTTTTCTAACCTTATTATTTTGGCTAGTGCAATTTTTGTGGCTACTCTCTTTGCCCAGATTGAAACTTTACCGGCTCCGATTGTCAATCGTCACTCATTTGAGATTCTTTCTAATAGCCGCTATTCGGTTCACTCCGGTTTTAGTAGTTCACTTTCCAATCAGGTTCTTGCTAATATCCTTTGGGCAATGAACCGGGTGCCAAGAATCAGCCCTTATTGGGAAGTTTATGTGGCTACTCCAACTAATGTTTATCAATACGACCCCCAGTCGCATACTTTAAATTTACACCTTGCCGGCAATCATCGTTACTCAGCAAGTTCCGCCTTTGAAATTGGAATTGCTTCTGACCGTTATGAAGACTGCGGGTTTGCGATTCAGGTAGGTTTACTTGCGGCTTGTGCCTTTTGGGATTCCGCCAATAGTAATGTGGTCTCTTGTCCAATGCAATTTGCCACCAATTATGCCAACAACAATTGGAATCCAACGCATCCAATCAAAATGGTCAATGTGTATGGTCAGGCAACAAGAACTGGTCTTAATTCTACTTGCGTCGCAATTTCATCCGATTCAACTTTACCTTTACCCAGCACCGGTGGTCCTGATACCTTTGAAGTCCTCTTAACCAATTTAGAGCAAGATTCAATTTTTAGTCCGATACCGCTTTCACAGCAAACGATTTCTCAATTATTGTGGGCGGGTTATGGCGTGACGCCGCATATGACTTCTAATAATCGGCGTGGTTTAACTGTTCCCTCCGCGATTGCTAATTATTATCTAACCGGTAAAATTTACTTAGTAAATGATAGTGGAGTCTTTCGCTATCACAACCGTTTACCACCGGGCACAAATCTGACTACTGCTGACCATCGCCTTGAACTTGTGACCAATGAAGACCGCCGAACTCAGCTTCGTGCTGCATCTTCTCGAATCCCATCCACCGCGCCGGTTTATATTGTCATCACGGTTAGTGACACGAGTTCAAATTATAATATGCTTGAAGCCGGCTTTACTGGAATTCAATATTTAATGCAAGCCAAGGCTTTGGGACTATCCGGATTTCTCACTGTCCCACTATCCCCTACTGAACGTTCCGCAATCATCAATGCGCTTGGCATCCCGGCGAATAATTATCCAGTAATTATCTTCTCAGTTGGTGAATTAGCCACTGAGATTAAAGAATCAAAAATTGGTTTAGCCAGGACAAATCGAATTCAGGCAAAATCACCACAACGAATTCCCGTCAAGATCGAATACTGGCTAGAGAAAGCAGGAACTTCGCAAATCATAATTTATGACTTAGCCGGCAGACCCGTTTATGCCTTTGCCCCAAAATCACAAAAAGCCGGGAATTACAAGATTGAATGGAACGGCAATAATCAAACTGGTCAACCAATGCCTCCGGGGGTTTATTTCGCTCGGCTCATTATTGGCAAAGAAATTTACTCAACCAGGATTATTCTAACGCGGTAAAATAATTCAGTAAAAAATTACTAAAAGAATCGATTTCATCTTTCTCAAAATTTTTAAACTTGGGCCTTGACATTGTTTCATTTTCAACTATCGTTAGATTATGACAATTAAAAAAATAATCGCTAAAACCAAAAGAATTTTAATTGAAACACCGGAGGTTGTTGTTGGTTATCTATTTGGTTCGGTTTTGGAAGGTTATGAACATAAAAAGAGTGACATTGATATTGCGGTCTTATTTGACAATTCGCTAAACAAATTCCAGATATTTGATTTAGAAATAAAATTGGGCAATCGCCTACAGGAAGTATTACAGCGAAGTGTTGACGTTGTGGTATTGAATCGAGCCGATCCGGGTTTAGTTTTTCGGGCAATCCGCGGGACTCTGATTTTTGAAAAGGACCCAACCACCCGTGCACTGTTTGAAGCTAAGGCGATGGGTAAATATTACTTCCAGAAACATTATCAACGAGTTATTGCCAGGATTCTTTACGAAAAGGCAAAAGATTATGGGACCATTAGATAAAGAAATCATTTATCGTCGGCTTAATCGCTTGGACCGAATCCTTTCAACTTTAGAAAAGAACGCTTCTGTGAATCGTGAAGATTATCTAAAAAATGAAGACCTGCAAGCTGCAGTTGAACGACGCTTACAATTGGCTACTCAAATTTGTATTGACATTGCAAATTATCTTTTAGCCCGAAAGCGACTTGAACTACCGGATGAAGAGGAGAATCTATTTTTAAGGTTAGCCAAGGCTGAAATTATCAATTCAGCAGTGGCAGATAAGGATGAAGGGTCTGGTTCGCTTTCGGAATATCTTAGTGCATGAATATTTAGGAGTTGACCCAGAGTCAGTCTATCAAAATCTAAAACAAAACCTGAATGATTTTCGAGAATTTATTGCAGCAATAACTGGTTATATTGGGACTTAAATAAAGACTCCTCATCGTTTGGTAAATGGTTTGATTAAAGGTTAAGAAGGTTATGCAAAAACCCTCTGTCATTGCGATTCGATTGGGATGGCAATCGTTTTATCCTCAATGCCTGTTGAAACTGTGATTACAGCTCTTGACTAAGGGAAAGATTTTGGTATATTGAAAGTATGAAAATTAAACGGATAAAAGCAGGGTTTAGAAGAGACCAAAAAGTGGCGATGAACCGATTAAATTTAGACCAGCAAAAATGAGAGTGCTTTTATCTGACAACAGTTCGGTTAGAGGGTGGTATAACCGAAACTGGTTCGTCTATACCACCAAAATTGGAAGGATATCCGAACTTGATTCGGATAGGAAAGAGTTAGATGAAATTGCCCGCATAAAGAGGAAGTGAACGAATGGAAAAAGAAATTTCAGAAGTTGTTGGTAGTGTTATTCAACGGTCAATTATACCCAAAAATCTTTCTACAATGCTGAATATAACTACAATGCCTATTTCCGAAGCTTACATTAATGTTAGTTAAAAAAATTAACTACTCAGATATTTGGCATAACTAAAGCTGATATGACAGACTAACAAGAGCATAAAAGGTCTTTGCAGGTCCTAAGTGACCTCGAGTTTTCGAATGAATTGGAGTATTTCTACTACGAGTTTTACGGTCCTCCATTTTAGATGTTTATACACGAATGGTATCGTGAGTTCAGAAGATAGCCTTAAAAATTTTGGATGGAAGAAGATAAGCACATCCTGGCTAATGACGTTATGCTTTGTCAGTTATCATCTGCCGATATTTCTAACATGTTTGGTCCTTGGCCGTCTTATATATTCCCATTTCCACCAATACTGCCACGGCATCCTCGAGAAAGGATTTCAGAATTTTTCTCGAGAGATGAAATCAGATCAGAATCAATGGTAACTGCAATTCGAGTAAGGACCACAGCCATTTCTCCAGCAAATGTTGTCTCCACCCTTGGTGGTATTAGCCAACATCATATTCCTTTTGGTCAATCGACTAAGATATCTTCTGATACGCTCCTCTTATTGCAGGTGGTCTGGGTTCAGTCACCTTCATTTCGACGGGTCAATATTTACTTGCGATTGAGTGTGTAGCTGTGGCTTCTGCTTCAACAATTATTCTTGTAGCAACTATATCTCTTGCAGATTACATAGTAGGTTACACATCAAAGCAAAGAGGTAGAATTGAAAGTCAGTAAAAATAAATGATGCGGGCAACTTCATCTAACACAGCATATGCGGCTCACTTCGTTCGTCCAAATTTCGGCTTCGCCGAAACTTCGTATATGCTGGAACTGTTAGACGACATTTCTAAGAAGGGAAGCTCAGGATGAACCAACCCCCTACTTCATTTTGGAGTATCCCCACAAGCGATATGCTCAAGATACTTGAATCGTCAAAAGAAGGATTGACGGACTATGAAGCTAAAAAGCGGCTCGCATTCTATGGTGCTAATAGGCTAAAACCAAAAAAGCGCCTGAATACGTTAACTCTTCTGGTTTCTCAATTCCAAAGTCCTATTATACTAATCCTTTTCTTTGCAACGGTATTATCGTTTTTTCTGCACGATCCGGTTGATGCATTTATCATTCTTTCAATCATCCTTATAAGTGGTTTGCTTGGATTTTGGCAGGAGCACAGCGCTTCAAATGCTGTGGAAAAATTACTTTCAATTGTACAGATTAAAGCGACGGTATTGCGCGCTGGAGGCTCTATCGAGATTCCCATAGAAGAGATTGTACCGGGCGATATCGTTATCCTTAGTGCCGGTGATTTTGTTCCGGGCGACGGGCTAGTTCTGGAATCAAATGATCTTTTCATTGATGAAGCAATACTAACCGGTGAAACTTTCCCTGTGGAAAAAGCAGTAGCAATATTGCCGCCCGATACTCCGCTGGGGCAGCGGACAAATGCTCTTTGGATGGGGACTCATGTAGTGAGCGGCAGCGCAACAGCACTGATTGTACGCACCGGCAAGGATACCGAGTTCGGAAAAGTATCCGAGCGGTTGAAAATCAGGCCTCAGCAAACGGAATTTGAGCATGGTATCCATCAATTTGGCTACTTTCTTATGGAGGTCACGCTGGTGCTTGTGGTTGCCATTTTTGCCATCAACGTCTATCTATCACGTCCGGTTCTGGAATCATTTTTATTTTCTTTAGCCCTTGCCGTTGGATTAACGCCGCAATTGCTGCCAGCAATTATCAGTATTAACCTCTCCCACGGTGCCAAACGAATAGCTCAAAAGAAGGTTATCGTCAAGCGCCTATCTTCAATTGAAAACTTCGGTAGCATGAACGTGCTCTGCTCAGATAAAACTGGTACATTAACCGAGGGTACCATACAGCTCCAATCCGCCCTTGACGTGGATGGCGCGCCAAGCGATAAAGTTTTACTGCAAGCTTATATTAATGCTTTTTACGAAACAGGTTTTACAAACCCTATAGATGAAGCTATCCGCAACCATTGCAAGTTTGATCTGTCGGGTTATCAAAAATTGGATGAAATTCCATACGATTTTCTTCGTAAGCGATTAAGCATACTGGTTTCACACAATAACACGAATCTGATGGTGACCAAAGGTGCGCTGCTGAATGTACTTGCTGTCTGCACAAGAGCGGAAACCGGAGATGAAACCATCGTTGATATCACTACGGTACGGGACCGAATCCAGAAGCGCTTTGAGGAATTCAGTAATAAGGGATTTCGAACTCTAGGCATTGCTTACAGGAATATGGGTACGGAGTCACGTATCGGCAAAGAGCATGAATCGGGTATGACTTTTTCAGGATTTTTAGTTCTTTTTGATCCACCTAAACCCAATATCATCGAGACGGTTACCAGCTTAAAGAACCTCGGCGTTTCTCTCAAAATCATTACAGGCGATAATCATTTGGTTGCTACTAATATCAGCCAGCAGATAGGATTAAAGAATACTAAAATACTTACAGGACAGAAGATGAGAAGTCTAAGCGATGCTGCACTTCTTAAAATGGTGGAGGAGACGGATGTTTTCGCCGAAATTGAACCCAATCAAAAGGAGCGAATCATTATCGCTCTCAAAAAAGCCGGAAATATCGTAGGGTACATAGGCGACGGCATTAATGATGCTTCCGCAATACATTCTGCCGATGTTGGCATTTCTGTTAACAACGCCGTGGCTGTTGCCAAAGATGCAGCAGATATTGTCTTGCTTGAAAAAGACTTAGGTGTTTTGGTGCAGGGTGTGCGCGAAGGAAGAGCAACTTTTGCCAATACACTCAAATATGTTTTTATGGCAACCAGCGCCAATTTCGGGAATATGTTCAGTATGGCTGGAGTATCCCTCATTCTGCCGTTTCTCCCCTTACTCCCCAAACAGATCTTGCTCACCAATCTTCTGACGGATTTTCCGGAGATGACTATTGCAACCGACAGTGTGGATAAAGAGTTGATTGATTATCCACATCGTTGGAACATTAAGGCAATCCGCAAATTTATGATTACATTTGGCCTGGTGAGTTCGGTTTTTGATTATCTCACTTTTGGGTTGCTGCTGCTCGTCCTTCATGCTACCCAGATTCAGTTCAGAACCGGCTGGTTTCTGGAATCCGTTATTTCTGCATCATTGATCGTGCTCGTTATCCGCAGCCAGAAACCTTTTTTCAGTAGTCAACCCGGGAAATATCTGCTAATTGCAACTCTTTCCATTGTTGTTATAACAATAATTTTCCCCTTCACCCCACTTGCTGGAATTTTTGGATTCAGTCCACTGCCAATTTCTTTCCTTTTGCTTGTTGGTTTAATTGTTTTCCTTTATATTATAACAGCAGAAAAGGTGAAGAAGATTTTCTACAGGAAGGTGAAATTTTGAATGGAAAATAGATGATAGATTTGAAATGTTGCCTAACAGCGGTTCAACGCTTAGCTCCCTATCGATTGCTCGGCTGCGGCACATTTGCCTTCGCTGCGCTACGACAAACGTCGTTGACCGACCAGCCTCCGAACCAACTCCCGAAGTAGCCTACCAGGTAGCCCGAAAAATCAGTGATTAGTGACTTGTGGTTAGGGACTGGTGAAAGTAAAACAAAATCAGTGGATTAGGATCCAGATTTAGAGAGAAGTAAAAATAATGAGGTGGTATCGGGGTTGCTTCCCAAGTTGCCTACCGAGCCGCTTCCCAAGTCACCCACGAAGTCGCTTCCCAACCTGCCTACCAACCAACCCCCGAACCGGCCTCCGAACTAACTCCCGAAGCTACTTACGGGGCTGCTTAGGGGACTGCCTACGGGGTCACCCCCTATACGATACCCCCTCCCAAAGCAAAATTTAATATAAGATATTAAAAATCAAATAGATAAAACAAAAATTCCGTCAATTTTTATTGTACTTATAATACACATTTTGGGCACAAAAATACCCGCTGCCTACAGGGAAATTTCGAATTTTTCTAACAAAAACCCCTCAAACCACGGTAAAAGAATATCCAAAAGTTAATTTAATTTTACCAATGAAATTTAGGCCCTTAGAAATTAATAAATTAGAAATTAATAAAGATGAGCTAATCCATATTGAATTAATTACGATAAGATTATTAAGACCTTACGGTTATCGAACTTTAAGTTAATAGCTCCTCATTTGGCAATGACAAATTTTTTCGAGATTTTCGTATCCTCGGTTTCTAAAAGACAGTAATAGACACCCGAACCTACCTTTTTACCACTGTTATTATTCATATTCCAAACCAATACTCCGCTCGTTGAGTTTATTGAGCCAGCGAAAAGATTTTTTACAATTCGACCATTAGAATCAAGGATTTTAATTTCGATATTACAAATTTTGGGCATCGTATAACGAATCCGCACCAAATCCGAAGAAGGCGAGTTAATAAAAAGCGAAGGTGCAACGTTTAATATCGGCTGGGATTGCCATTCTGGTGTGTCGGTTGTACCAAGATGAATAAAATAGGTTTCACCAAAATAAAGGTCATAGTATTGGTCACCACCAAAGATAAAGAAATTATTGCCGAAGAAGTCATAGACACCAGCGGCATTTCTTCTTTCCACCGGCAAATCACCCGATGGATTGAGTTGGGTCCAATGCAGGGTTACAATATCAAGTTCATACAAGTCGTTTAAGAATACCATACCGCTTGTGAAACCACCAAAAACATAAAATTTATTGTTTGCTCTATCATAGCCATAAGCAAAATTGGTTCTCGGTGATGGAATTGAACCGGTAGGATGAAGTTCAGTCCAATGTTCGTTGCCTAAGGTTAAATCCAATGACCATAAATCATTGTAAAAAACCTCGGAGTTCCCACCAAAAATAACCATTCGGTTATTTACGGCATCGAAAAATGCACCGGGGAAACAACGCGGTGTAGGCCTTTGTCCTGGTACGATAATCTCTCGCCACACCATACTATCTAAATTTAATTCCCACAAGTCATTGTACCATACATAATCACCAGCGCCACTAAAGAGGATTAGCGAGTTTCGTGTTGGATGATAGATAGCACTGGTAGCCTGACGAGGTACTGGCGAAGCGCCGGCAGGATGTAATCTCTCCCAGCTTTCGCCTCCTGCCACTAAATTAAGTGACCAGACTTCATTTAAAAGAACCCCTCCACTAATCATTCCACCAAATACAAGCATTCTTTGGTGAACTTGGTCATAAACGGCTGAGTGGTTATACCGAGGCGAAGGTGAATTTCCGCTAACCGATAATGGAAACCAAACGTATGGTTGTGTAGTATCTAATGGCAATTCCCAGACATCGTTATAAATTCGATTATTCAATCTTAATGTCATCCCCCCAAAAAGGATTATTCTTTGATTAATACTATCAACAATCATTGAAGCATTAGCCCGAGCATTTGGATAAAGCATTTTCCATTCAAATCCGAATACAGAAGTGACAGCCAATAAAATGACTAAAAACCCAATTTTTTTATTGGACTTCATAGTACCTCCTTTTGGTTATGTTGTCCAAATGATAGCTGACTCTCACATCGCTAATTCCAACTTTTAATAAGGGAAATTTAAAATGGATAATAACTTTAATCATCCTTAACTAATTATAGGTGTTTTTATCTTTATGTCAAGGGTTTGGATTAAAATGCTTTTGCCCTAAAACCTATTGTTAGCGAGCTAAAGTTATATCAAACTATGGCTTTTTAGACTATAATAGCCTTGTGCACCAATAATGATATGGTCTAAAATTTCAATGCCTAAAAGATTTCCAGCCAGAACCAATCGTTTGGTTAAATTTAAATCGTCATCGGAGGGTTCAGGATTTCCGGAGGGGTGGTTGTGAACACAAATTACCGAAGCTGCGGACGCTGCAATCGCTTCTTTGAAAACCTCGCGCGGATGGACAACCGTAGCATCAAGACTACCAATTGAAATATCAACCGGACGGATTAATTGATTTCTTGAATCTAAAAGTAATAGCAAGAAATATTCTTTCTTCTTATCTTTTAATTTTGGTCGAACCACTCGCAAGACATCTTGGGTAGTCTTGATTTCAATTTTAGACAAATCTTCTGGGTAGCCTTCTGCCCTTTTGCCCAGTTCCAAAGCGGCTTTGATTTGACAAGCCTTAGCCGGTCCAATCCCATCAATCTGACAGAGTTCTTCAATTGAAGCCGAAGCGATTGCCTTAAGATTACCAAATTTACTTAAAAGCTCTTGAGCAATATTCATTACCGATTTACCAGCCGTTCCCCTACTTAAGATTACCGCAAGAATTTCTTGTGCCGATAACGCCTCTGGTCCAAGTCTTAATAACCTTTCTCTTGGCCGTTCGGATTTCGGTAAATCGCGAACCGTAAAAGATTTTTTCATTTTGTCTGCTTTCGTAATTTTTTTCTCTTAAATCCTTCCCAAATTAACATTATCACCAGAAAGATACTGGCTAAAATTGTCAGGGTCTTACCAAGCCGATAGGATTTTGAATCACAGGTAAATGTCACCGTGTGTTTTCCTGACTCTAAATAAATTGCCCGTAGAGTATGATAAGCGCGGTAGACCGTTACTTTTTTACCATTAACCGATGCCTTCCAATCCGGATGATAGTTTTCACTTAAGACCAAAAACCCGGCATTTTGCAAATCGGCTTCAATTGTAATTCGATTTGGGTCATAATCTATAATTCTGACAGTTCCCTGGACGCTATCAGCAAGATTCATTATCCCAGTTGGCTGCTCATCCAAGATGACAACCTTTCTTGGGTCAAATGAGTTGTCTTTTAACCGATTTAAAACTGCATCCTTGTCTTTCAGCACTTCAAATCTCGGCACCAAAAATACTCGTGGTAATAATGAGTCGTTGCGGTAGATAGCAGCCTTTTGAGTGAGATGAACTAAACTCAGACCAGGCAGGGAAATATACTGACGAAGCAATTGTATCATCTGTTGGGTCTGCGGTGGAAACTTGCCAATATCTTCGGGCAATGGCACAGTTACAATATACTTCACGTTGAGTAAATTCAAAAAGTTGCGATAGAGTAAATTAGGTGGCAAAGAGAACATCACCGATTTTTCAATGCCAACAAAATCCATATAATTTTGGAGCGGATTGGGATGTTGACCGCCGACACTTTGAATATTATAAAGCCAAAGTAAACCCATATCCGACTTATTCACACCGGTTGCCAAATCTATGTAGTACAAAGGGAAAACGCGATAATAACTCGTATCCTTGGCTAAAAAATTAACCACTTCGTCAGGAGCAAATGATTCATTTGGTGCCGGATAAGGCTTGATATACTTAGTAACAACCAGCCAAGAGTCAATTAACAATACCAAGCCAGCGGTGATTGCGAATATCAAGAGTTTGAGTCTTCTTTTCACTAAAAAATGGATTAAGCCGGAATTGATTATAATGAATAAAACAGCAATTATCATACCGGTTTGAAAATTGCTGTAATTAGCGGAAATCCGATTCGGGTCCG
Source organism: Caldifarciminota bacterium (assembly GCA_039801565.1). GTDB lineage: Bacteria > Hydrothermota > Tepidihabitantia > Tepidihabitantales > JAOUPE01 > JBDRUX01. Next base: position 3,011 of record JBDRUX010000055.1, on the reverse strand, counting down.
AACGAGTAATAGCACTTAGAAGAGAGACGATGCCTGATTGACCAATTAAAGTTATGATTAAAAATCCAATTCCAATTCCCACAACCCAAATCAAAAACTTTGATACCCGTTTAATATCTTTAATTTCGCCAATTAGAAATTTAAGACCGATGCCGGCTAAAGTTACAATCGAAAATGCCGTGGTAAAGAAAATGAGAGAAGGTGCTCGGAATTTATTTATTCCAGGCAAAAGGTAGTAAGGGAGATAATAAAATGGGGTATGGCCACCCCAAGCCATTAGCAAGGTGAAGATAAGTAAACCAAAGAAAAATTTAGTAAATTGTTCACGCCAACAGAAGATGATTCCCACTAAAGCTAAAATCAAAGGTAAGATTCCAAGGTACTCGGTGTGGTGTTTGAAAGGATTGCGACCCCAATAATGGTCCAGTCCGCCTGAAAAACGAGGTGTAATTAAGTCAAAGGTCTCCTCTGGTCCCATTGCCCAGGATGTTGCAAACTCATAACCACGCGTCTGACCGCGCATACCGTTGGGCAAATTCTCGTAGACCGGTAGATATTGAATTGTTACCAAACAAGCAGTAAAAATTGCGGTTAAAACAAAAAATCCCACCAGTTTGCCTAATAGGGCAAATCGTCTTTCATCCTTATTATAGCGGAAATCACTAATCAATCGGAATAAGAAGTAAATAATGACGATTAATCCGGTATAATAAGCCTGTTGGATATGCCCAGATAAGAATTGTAACCCAAGCATTGTACCCGATAATAAGAAGTTATAAAATCGTTTTGAGTTCATCCCACGTTCTAAAAAGAAAAGGACTAAGGGCAACATTGTTGTACAAATAAGCCTACCGTCATGCCCCTCATGAGTATTGGAAACGACACTGCCTGAAAACATATAGGCTAATGCTAACACAAATGCGGCGGTCGAGGGAATTTTTAATTCTTTTAAGAACAGATAAGTCCCTAATCCGGCTAAGAAGATTTGAAAGACAAAGGTATAGGTCCAAGCGAGATGAACAGACATAAATAGTCTTAAAAATAAAGACAAGGGGTAAAAGATGTCGCCTAAAAATGCTCCGACGGTAGGTAATCCACTATAGATGTGAGGGAGCCATAAAGGAATCGAATGGTGTTTATTGATGTAGCTGGCTAAAAATTGTCGTGCCACATAACCACCGGAGTAAATAAAGTCGGAACCGAACAACATTTTGGCACCGGCAAGAAAATCTCGGAAAAGAATTAGTGGCAATACCAATAGAATTAGAAGAAAAATTCGATTGAGCGTTCGTTCCGAAATTTGACCTTTAATTGGTTGAGTACTAACTAATTTCTTGGTTTCGAGTTTCTTTTTTGGTGACATCTATCCTCCTAAATCTAAAAAATATGAATACAAAAAGAAAAATTAAAATCTCGGAGATCGTTATCCAAATCCGAGACAGGAATGAAATCAAAATATTTAATGCTTTTGGAACGATTGGGTCAATTAACAAAGCAAAAAGTCCTTCTCTCACGCCTAAGCCACCGGGCGCAAAGATAACAACAAAACCGATGATCCAAGATAAAGAAAAAGCACCTGGAAATATAAATAGTGCCTTCCAGTCAAGGGGATAGAAAGCAATTATGAGAAAGTATAGTCCAATGCCCGCTGCTATCCAAGCGCTAAGGTATAATAAAAACAAAACGACCGCTTGGTTTAATTTAATATTAAAACTGACTGGTTGCTGCTTGAGACGAACTAATAAGAAATTTACTACCCGATTAAATATCGGCGGAAAAATTAAGATGACGGTAATTGGTATCAAGATTAACAATAAATAGGTCTTGGCCAAAAGACTCGGATAAAAGAGAAGAGAAATAAGAAATAATGCAAAAGCCGAAATGAGGAGATAGGCGGTCTCGATGACGACACTTAAAGCCGAATGGCGCTCCGCAATGCCAATTTCTTTTGCTAAATAAATCCGTCCCAAAATTGCCCAGACTTTACCTGGCAGATATTTGCCGAGTAGCGCATAGGCAATAATCTGAATTGATTGTTTGAAAGTAATCTTTTCAGCAAAATAGGAGAGAATACATTTCCAACCATAAGCACCAATCAAAAAGTTTAAACCCAAAAATAGAAAAGCCAATATTAACTGATAAAGTTGAAAATGGCGAGTAGTAATTTCGGTTTTGACTTGGTCCCAATTGTGATATAAACTCCTGCCCATAAAAAAGAATATACTGACAATAATGATAATTGCAACAACGGTTCGCCATAATTTATTTTTCTTATTCAATCGAACCATTTAAATTTAAACCTTCTGGGCTAAAATTGCAATCCGGCGACGCATTATGGGTAAAATCGGCATCAGCAACCTTTCTAAACTTGACCAAATTGGTAAATGCGATTCGACATAATAAGCCTTCCGTATTGTGAAATTTCTTTTTTGCAAATTGGTTAAAAGGTACCCCATTGATTTATAATGAACATGACTTTTGTCTTTTTTAAGAATTATATTATGATTCTTAAGAATTTCAATGATGTGACCTCGATGCGGGGTCCAAATCACTAATTTGCCCTTGGGTTTGAGGAGTCGCCGGCATTCATCCAAAACCCTTTCCGAAACATCGGGATAGAGATGTTCGAACAAATCGGCACTGACTATTACATCAATTGATTCGGATGGTACTCCTTCAATGGCTTGGGCGTCAGAGCAAATAAACTTGATATTCCGAAAAGGAGATGTAGCAAGAAGTTTATTCGCAATACTTATTGCCTTTTGACTGTAGTCAACGCCAATTATTTCTTTACATTGTGGGGCAAAGGCAAAACAAAAGGTGCCCAAAGCACAACCCAAGTCTAAGACGCATTCTTCTGAGTTCGGTGAATATATTTTTTTTACATTAGCAATTCGATACTTTTGGAATCGAGATGTAAGTAGATCGCTATAGTTTTTAACCTCGACAAAATAATCGCTCTCATCGTAAAATTTTTTGGTCATGCGGTAATTATTCAATTAACTCCTTTG
>JBDRUX010000054.1:0-16539 GCA_039801565.1 Caldifarciminota bacterium | reverse complement strand
GTTTCAGAGTTCCCTTTTTCTTTCTTAATCCGATTCGGATTCTCTGTGGTTTCTTTCATAAAGTTTTTGACAATATCCAATGAATCCCCCTTTTAAAAAACCGGGAGTTTGAGGTTCCTTCAATATATTATCACTTCCCCGGTCAGTATCACAATTTTGTCTCATAGTTTACCATACAATTTTGCTGGTTTTGCATTCCTCCCTCTAATAAATTAAGGAGACAGGGAGATTATCGCTTTGCAATTAAAGCAGACATTTTCGCTTTGCAATCACAGTAAGCCAATCGGATGGTTGACTTTATTAGAGAAATCAATTAGAATTGAATTTTAAAATAGAAAATGATTAACTTAACTGAGTCGAGTTTTTATAGCCTTTTCCTAGCCCGTTTTATGGGATGGGAAATTGGATCATTATCGGTTAACCAGTGGAGGTAAAATGGGTAATTTGTTAGAAATTCGCTGGCATGGTCGTGGTGGGCAAGGTGCTAAGACCGCGGCGCTCCTTTTTGGTGAAGCAGCATTAGAGACTGGTAAATACATTCAGGCATTTCCGGAGTATGGTCCAGAACGAATGGGAGCACCGGTCACCGCTTACAACCGACTTTCTGACGAACCAATTCAAATCCACTCCGCAATTAAAAACCCTAATATCGTTGTGGTCTTAGACCCTACTTTGATTTCTAATGAAGTCTTAGAAGGATTACCTCAAGATGGAATCCTTTTGGTCAATACCAAAGAGGAACCAAAAGTTTTGAAACAACGTCTCAAGTTAGAAAATACTAAGCTAAAGGTCTTCACGGTTGATGCCACCCAGATTGCAATTGATACGATTGGACGACCAATCCCTAATACACCGATGCTGGGAGCACTAGTCAAGGTAACGGGTGTTTTGAACTTTGATTCGATGCTTGGCTCAATCCGGAAAAAACTTTTAGTGAAATTCCGAGGCAATGAAAAGTTGGTCGAAGGCAATGTTGCTTCGGTGAAACGCGCCTACGAGGAGGTAAAATCAGAATGACAAAACTGAAGAGCTGGAAAGAATTACCTTGCGGTGCCATCCTAACTGATACTAAGGCAGTATTGGAAAATAAAACTGGCACCTGGCGCACAATGCGCCCAGTTTTAGACAAAACTAAGTGTATTAACTGTCTGGTTTGTTGGATCTATTGTCCAGATGCTGCAATAAAAATCAAAGACGGTAAGGTAGTTGAGATTGATTTAGACTACTGCAAAGGTTGTGGTATTTGTGTCGAGGTCTGCCCACCTAAGGTAAAAGCGATTAAGATGGTGAAGGAGGAGAAATGATTGTCGCGAAAACTGGTAACGAGGCAATGGCTTATGCGATGAAACAGATAAACCCGGATGTGGTAGCTGCTTATCCAATTACCCCGTCAACCGAAATTGTCCAAATATTCTCCAGTTACGTGGCTGATGGTTTAGTTGATACCGAGTATGTGGCGGTTGAGAGTGAACATTCGGCAATGAGTGCTTGCATCGGTGCGGCTGCTGCCGGGGCACGGGCAATGACCGCTACCGCTTCGCAAGGCCTGGCATTGATGCACGAAATGCTCTTCATCGCCTCAGGCTTACGCCTGCCAATTGTGATGTGTGTGGCAAGCCGAAGCCTTTCTTCGCCCCTCAATATCCATTGCGACCATTCCGATTCAGTGGCTTCCCGTGATTCAGGTTGGATTCAAATCTTCTGCGAAAACTCCCAAGAGGGCTATGATAGTGTGATTCAGGCAGTAAAGATTGCTGAGTCTTGCTACTTACCCGTAATTGTTGCAATTGATGGTTTTATTCTTTCCCATTGTATGGACCGAATCGAAGTCTTAGATGACGATCAGGTGCAAAAATTTGTTGGCAAATTGAAACCAAACTACTCGTTATTAGATGTTGACAATCCAATCACAGTAAGTCCAGCTTGTTTGCCGGACTCTTATTTTGAGCATAAACGTGCCCAAGCCCAAGGAATGATAGAGGCGCTGCCGGTGATTGAAAAGGTGATTGCTGATTTTGCTCAAAAGTTCGGTAGAAATTATCCCGTACTCGAAGGTTATCGAACCGACGATGCGGAAGCGGTGGTCTTAGCGATGGGATCAACCGTTGGTACTGCCCGAATTGCAGTTGATAATCTACGACGCGAAGGCAAACAAGTTGGAATGGTAAAACTTAGGGTCTTTCGACCCTTGGTCCACCAAAGAATTAAGGATTTCTTGGGTAAGTTTAAGGTCGTCGGAGTATTGGATAGAGTTGAATCGGTTAACTCCTATGTCAGTCCTTTAACCAATGAGATCCGCTCGGCGCTTTATCCAGCAGGTCAAATTCAAAATTGTCACAAGCCATTAGTTCCTTCTTATGTCTACGGTTTGGGGGGACGGGAAATTACGCCGGAAGATATAATGAATGTTTTGGATGAATTACTGACGATGGCTAAAACCGGAAAAATGAAGGATGAAGTAACTTATGTCGGAGTGAGGGAATGATTGCTACCAAGACACCAAAGGGCTCTATGGCAAAAAATAAGAGGTGATAAGATGCCATCATTAAAGGAACTTTGTAAAGAACCTGAACTGTTCTCGTCGGGTCATCGGGCTTGCGCCGGTTGCGGCGAAGTCTTAGCAGTCCGACAAGTCTTATTAGCGGCAATTAAACCCGTAGTTTGCGTGATGCCAACCGGTTGTTTAGAGATTGTTTCTACAATCTATCCCCATACCGCCTGGCAGGTTCCAATGTTTCACAATGCATTTGAGAATGCTGCGGCAACGATTTCAGGTGTAGAAGCGGCTTATAAGGTTTTCCGACGCAAAGGATTGCTTAATCGCGATATCAATTTTATTGCCTTTGGTGGTGATGGTGGTACTTACGATATTGGATTTCAAGCACTTTCGGGCGCGGTGGAAAGGGGACATCGGTTTTTATATGTCTGTTTGGATAACGAAGCCTATATGAATACCGGAATTCAGCGGTCTTCGGCAACACCTTTTGGGGCTCATACCACTACTTCACCAGCTGGTGAGAGAATCCCCGGTAAAATGCAATGGCGAAAGGATATTGTTGAGATTATGATTGCTCACGATATCCCCTATGCTGCCCAAGCGACTATTCAAAACTGGAACGATTTAGCCAATAAGGTGCGTAAGGCACTAAGTATCCAAGGACCGAGTTTCATTAATGTCTTAGTACCTTGCCCCTTGGGTTGGGGCTATCCTTCTAGTAAGACTATCGAGATGTCGCGTTTAGCGGTTGAGACCTGTTTTTGGCCCCTGTATGAATATGAAAATGGTACCTATCGGGTTAATTATATTCCGAAAGAGAAGAAGCCAGTGATTGAATGGTTGAAGGAGCAAGACCGTTTTCGCCATCTATTTAAGCCGAAAAATCAAAATCTCTTGGATGCGTTTCAAAGAGAGGTTGACCGGCGCTGGGAGAAATTGTTACGACGCACTCAAAACCAATAGGTTTGGGATCCGTAAGTTGGAGACAGATTGATGAAATTTATGGAGTGATTGAATATGGCAAGAATTGTCGAGTGTGTCCCAAATTTTAGCGAAGGACGTCGTCCCGAGGTTATTGATAAAATAGTAGCGGCTATTCAATCGGTTAGTGGTGTCACGCTCCTTGACCGAGAGATGAATGCTGACCATAATCGGGCGGTGATAACATTTGTTGGTGAGCCTGAGGTGGTGGTTGAAGCAGCGTTCCGGGCAGTTAAGATTGCTTCGGAATTGATTGACCTGCGTACCCATAAGGGTGAACATCCCAGAATCGGGGCAACTGATGTTGTACCGTTGGTTCCGATTTCTAATGTCACAACTGAAGAATGTGTCGAATTGGCACGCCGATTAGGCAAAAGAATCTCAGATGAATTGGGAATTCCGGTCTATCTTTATGAAGCGGCCGCAACCCGCCCGGAACGTCAGGATTTGGCTAATATCCGAAAGGGTGAATTCGAAGGTTTACGCGAAGAGATTAGAACCAATCCTGACCGAGCACCCGATTTTGGTAAACCGGAACTTCACCCCAGCGCCGGGGCAACGGTAGTTGGTGTCCGATTTCCATTAATCGCTTATAACATAAATCTCGAAACTCAGGATAAGAGAATTGCTGACAATATTGCCAAGGCGATTCGTTTCCGTAACGGCGGTTTTCGTTATGTGAAGGCACTGGGTTTTGAAATTAAAGAGAAGAATTGTGTCCAGGTCTCAATCAATATGACCAATTATCAGGCGACGCCGCTCTTTCGCGTGTTTGACACCGTGAAAAGAGAAGCCGAGCGGTATGGAGTAATGATTAAGGAAAGTGAAATTGTCGGTTTGGTTCCCCAGCAGGCATTGATTGATACTGCGGTTAATTACCTGCAACTTTGGGGGTTTAGTCCTAATCAAATCTTAGAAAATCGGCTAACTCAGGCCGGAAAGAGTTTGGCTGATTTTATTAGTGATGTGTCTTCTTCTTCTCCGACTCCGGGGGGCGGTTCTTGTTCGGCTTTAGCTGGTGCGATTGGAACAGCCTTATTGCTGATGGTTGCGAATTTGACGATTGGTAAAAAAGGCTACGAAGCCGTGGCTGATGAAATTAGACAAGCAAAAGAGCAACTGGAACCAATTAAAAATCGTTTCTACAATCTAATCACTGAAGATGCCCAAGCTTTTGATTCGGTAATGCAAGCCTATAAATTACCTAAAACCACCGATGCCGAAAAAGCGCAACGACTAGCGGCAATTTGTGAAGCCAATAAAAAAGCAACCGAGGTGCCACTGGCAACTATGGAAAATGCTTTAACGACATTGATGCTATGCCAACCGATTGTGGCAAAGGGGAATAAAAATTCAATTTCCGATGCCGGTGTTGCACTACATTATCTCAATACGGCATTTGAAGGTGCGCGCTTGAATGTACTGATAAATTTGCCAGCAATTACTGATGAAAATTTTGTTAAGGAGAAACGAACCGCGCTGACACAACTACAAAAGAAAGCAAAACCGATTCTTGACGAATTGATTGCTTTAGTAGAAACCAGATTGGTTGGCGAATAAAAATGCAAAGTGCGGATAACGAAGAGCGAAAAGCAGACTTTGTTGACCTCCATATTCATACTAATTGTTCGGACGGCCTTTTATCACCGGAAGAGGTGGTCAGAAAAGCTAAGGAATTTGGATTAGTTGCCATCGGAATCGCTGACCATGATTCGGTTAGCGGGATTGAACGAGCTCAGTCTGTAGGTTCAGCAATTGGTATCGAAATTGTACCAGCGGTTGAACTGAGTTGCATCCATAACAATTTAGACATTCATATTCTGGGTTATTATCTCGATTATCAAAACCAGGAACTTTTAGATTTTTTGAGTTCGGTGCAAAAACAGCGTCTGGAGCGCGCCAAGAGGATAGTGGGTAAACTTTCCGAACAGGGTATCAAAATTGATGTTAGCCGAGTGCTGGAACTCTCCGCCGGTGCCTCGGTAGGAAGACCCCATATTGCCCAAGCCCTCTTGGAAGAAGGTTATGTCAATTCGTTTAATGAAGCCTTTTGGAAGTTTATCGGTTACCACTGCCCCGCCTACGTTGCCAAAATGGAGATCAGTCCGGAAGCGGCGATTAAACTAATTAAAAAATTTTCGGGCATTCCAATTTTAGCTCACCCCGGAAGTTATCATAGTGAAGAGTTAATTTATCATTTAATCGAAGCCGGAGTGGTTGGGTTAGAAGTTTGGCATCCCGAACACACCCAAAATCTCGCTGACCATTATTGGGAAATCTGTCAGAAGAACGGATTACTTATAACCGGTGGTTCGGATTGTCACGGCGGCAGAAAGGGAAAATTATTTATGGGAGAGGTTAAAGTTCCTTATCGGTATCTTACCGAACTGAAAGATAATAAATGTAAACTAACATCAGGTGGAATTAGTGGTTGGTAACCAGCTATCACAGAAAGCATCGGATTAGACATTCGCAACTATCTGTAGTCAAAAATTAAAAAGTAGAAAATAGATGCTAAATATGGGATTGGGCAGGTTGATAATCTTGTGGTTCTTGATTTCGGTAATCAGTTTTGCTAATGCTCAAACGACCGGCCTTGTCGCTTTAGCCCGGCTCAAATACCAAGGTGGTGGTGATTGGTATAATGACCCGGACGCAATTCCTAATCTGGCAAAAGAGTTAAACCGACAAACTAACATCGCAACTGTCGAAAGCGAAGCGGTCGTTACTCTACTCGATGATAAACTCACCAACTATCCATTTCTTTTTATCACCGGACACGGCAATATCATCTTTGATGAACAAGAAGTGGTGCGGCTGCGAAACTATCTCACTAACGGTGGTTTTCTTTATGCTGATGATGATTATGGAATGGATGAACCATTTCGGCGTGAAATAGCCAAGGTCTTTCCTAATTCCGAATTAGTCGAGTTGCCGTTTGACCATCCAATCTATCATATCATTTATTCCTTCCCTAATGGTTTGCCTAAAATCCACGAGCATTACGAAGGACCACCTAAAGGTTTTGGCATATTTTATCAGAACCGGTTAGTCGTTTTTTATACTTACAATACTAACATTAGTGATGGCTGGACAATTGCTCATAATGATCCGGAAGAGAAACGAGAATTAGCCTTTAGGATGGGCATCAATATTGTTGCTTATGCCTTAACCCATTAAACCAGCTTGAACTCTTTGAACGACTTGAATTAGCTTATCCATACCGGGGGCTTGCAAACATTTTTACCCCACGGGCATGATTTCACAGGTTATTTTTAGACTAACAGTATGTGTTTAAGAAATTCAAAATTGTTCGAAAAGTTGTAGAGATTTCCGCCACAAAGGACCTTAAGGAAATTTCGAATTTGACTTCGTTATTTTCTATTTGCGGTAACTATTTTTTGCCAACCAGTGCTTCAATCCGAGCCAGTGCCTTTTGAATGTTTTCAACCGAATTGGCATAAGAGAAACGAATGAAGCCTTTGCCATATTTACCAAAACAAGTTCCAGCCAAACAAGCAACACCAGCTTCGGTAAGTAACCGGTCAGCCAATTCACGAAAGTCAATGCCGGTCTCCTCAACATTGGGAAAGACATAAAAGGCGCCTGCGGGTTTCTTGACCCGAAAGCCTTTGATATTATTTAACCCTTCAACAATCACATCCCGTCGGCGCTGGAACTCTTGACGCATTCTTTCTGGCTCGTCCTGCGGTCCGGCCAACGCCTCCAGACAAGCACGTTGAATAAAAGTAGCTGTGCAAGAGTTGATGTTGGTCTCAATTCGGGCAATCTCAACTGCTAACTCTTTTGGCATTATACCATAACCGATTCGCCAACCGGTCATCGCATAAGTTTTGGAAAAACCATCAAGGATAATTGTCCTTTCTTTCATCCCAGGAAATTGGGCAATTGAGACAAATTTCTCTTCATAGATTATCCGGGAATATACCTCATCGGATAAAATCCAGCAATTCTTATAAGGTTCTAATACTTCAACCAGCTCTTTCAAATGGCTTTCGCTTGCCGCACTACCACAGGGGTTATGGGGAAAATTAAGAATTACCAGCCGAGTCTTTTTGGATAATTTCCGTTTCAATTCTTTTGGGTCTGGTAAGAAATCATTCTTTTCCCGTAGGACCAGTGGGATATAGACTCCGCCCATATACCGAATCATTGACTCATAGATTGGAAATCCAGGGTCAACACAGATTACTTCATCACCGTCTTCAATGATTGCCATCATTGCAAAGGACATTATTGGCTTAGCGCCCGGTGTGACGACTACTTCTTCCGGTTCGAATTTCATTCCGCGCAACTCGCCCGCCTTTTCCGCAATCAGTTTTCGCAATTCTGGTAGTCCAGCCGAGGGGCCATAATGAGTGTAGCCCTCGTCCAAGGCTCGCTTGGCTGCTTCTTTGATATTGGCGGGGGTGTCAAAATCCGGTTCGCCAATCTCTAAATGAATGATACTCTTGCCCTGTGCTTCCAACTGTCGTGCTTTAACTAAGACATCAAAGGCGGTTTCCGTCCCCAAACACTCCATCCGCCAGGAGAGTTTTGGAAAGCATTCAATCTTTCTTAATCTTTTTATCCTTTTGGCTAATTTCGGCATCTATCGCCTCCTTTGAACTATTTTAAACTTTTGAACCATTTAAACCAGAAATAACATTTTTGGTATCTCGATATTTTTGGCATCTTACTTCTTTTTCCTTCTTCTTCTCTTAGCAAAATCATAGAGGTCTTTTGCCATTTGGGCGATATGTTCGCCGGAAACTTCAAATTCCCACATCAATTCCCAAGGCTGTCCGGATTCGCCGAAACGGTCTTTGACCCCAATCATTCCCATAATCACTTTTTTCCCATAAAGTTCCTTAGCAGTTGCAATCACATTTGACACCCAATTCCCTAAGCCACCAATTTGATGTTCTTCAGCCGTTACAATAATTCCGGTATCAAGCGCGGCTTTGATAATCGTCTCTTTGTCCAAAGGCTTTAAGGTGTGCATATTGATAACCCTGGTCTCAATGCCGAATTCTTGTTTTAAGATGTAAGCAGCACGCATTGCCTCTGGCACTTCTGGTCCACAGGCGATAATTGATAGGTCTTCATTTTCATTTTTATATTCGCTAGCAAGTACAATCTCGAATGCATCCACAAAATTATCGCGCTCTTCGCGCAAACGAATCACATTCGCTTTACCAAAAACATAAGGGGTTTCGGGTTTAGTAACAATTGGTGTAGCTTCCCGGGCAAATCTCAAGTATTTTGGTCCTTTTACCTCAAATAAGAGATATTCGGTCGCTTTTTTAGTCTCAATTGAATCGCAGGGAACTTCGCAATGCATATTGGGTAGACCACAAATCTGGAACAAGTCTTCCAATGCCTGATGGGTTGCCCCATCCGGACCAACTGATACACCGCCATGTGCCCCGGCAACGAAGACATTAAAATTGCCATAGCAGACGGTAGTGCGTAATTGGTCAAGGTTTCTACCCGCAGCAAAAACGCCATAGGTACCAAAGACTGGTATCTTACCTTCTTTAGCTAAGCCAGCAGCCACCGCGGTTCCTGATTGTTCAGCGATACCGACTGAAATCCAGCGATTCTTTCGCTCTGGGTGTTTTTCATAAAAGCGGCTAATCGTGATTGAGCCGGAAATATCGGCACCAATACAGACGATTCTTGGGTCATCGCCTTTTTCCTCTAAAGCCCGACCGAAACCGAAACGAGTTGGGTCCATCACCACTTTCATCTTCTCACCTCGGTTCCAGAAGTAGTCCCGACTGAACTTTGGCACCTTTTTCATCAGTTTCACCGTCACTTCATTTTGATAGTCCTGGGCGATTTTAAAGAGTCTTTTCACATCAATCTTGCCTTTCAGGCCTAAATCGAAAAGTGCTGCTTCAGCCATTTCTGTTCCCGAAATTGGTTCATCCGATACCCCCAGACATTGTAAAGCATCGTAACACTCTTTTTCCGAAGGTGCTTTGCCATGCCAGCCGGCGATATTCTCCATAAAACCAACCCCTTTCCCTTTAGTAGTGTGAGCAATAATTACCGTCGGTTTGCCTTTTACCGTTTTCGCTTCCTCAAAAGCCGAAAGAATCTCCTTCATATTATGACCATCAATCTCAATCACATTCCATTTGAAGGCTTCAAATTTCTCTTTTAGGGGGTCAATATCCTGAACATCCTTCACCCAACCATCAATCTGTAAGCGGTTCTTATCAACAATTGAGACCAGATTATCTAATTTAAAATTGCCGGCTTCCATCACCGCTTCCCAGATCTGTCCTTCTTGTAATTCACCATCACCATTCATCACATAGACTCGATAGTTTTTATTATCCATCTTGGCGGCTAAGGCGATTCCAACTCCTACGGAAAGACCCTGCCCTAATGAACCGGATGAAATCTCGACACCGGGTAGCTTTAGCCAATGGGGATGACCTTGGTAAGGACTATAGAGTTTTCTTAAGCGAACCACATCTTCAACTGGAAAATATCCTGCCATACCTAAACCCAAGTAAAGGCAAGGTGCTTTATGTCCGGTTGACCAGATGATACGGTCGCGGTCTTCCCAAAATGGATTCTTTGGGTCGTGATTGGCGACTTTGAGATAGAGGGCAGCGGTGATATCCATTGCCGAGAGGGTTCCGCCAGAATGACCAGAACCGGCTGCCGCTAAAGCAATCATATTATACGCTCGCATCAAATTAGCCGCTTTTTCTAATTCTTCGACGGTATAATCTTTTCTAATCTGTCCGGTCTTAGAGTCTAAAATTGGCACTTAACCTCCTTATTGTTTAGGAATTTTTTTGTAGTCGTCTAAAAACTTTTTAATTCCAATATCGGTTAGCGGATGGCTAACCATCAATTTTAAAACATTATAAGGGACAGTAGCAATGTGAGCGCCCATCCGTGCTGCAGTCACAACGTGTAAAGGATTGCGAATACTGGCAACAATCACCTCGGTATCAAAGCCGTAGTTCTTGAAAATTTGAACGATATCCGAAACGATTTCCATTCCGAAATGGGAAATATCATCAAGCCTGCCAACAAATGGGCTGACAAAGGTTGCTCCAGCCTTTGCCGCTAAAAGCGCCTGATTAGGGCTAAAGACTAAAGTGACATTGGTCATTATATTTTTTGCCCTTAACGCCTTAACTGCCTTTAATCCTTCGATTGACATTGGAATCTTGATTGTGATATTTTTGGGATTTATTTTTGCCCACTCTTCGCCTTCTTGCACCATTCCTTGCGCATCGGCACTTATCGCTTCAACGGAAATCGGGCCATCAACCACTTCACAAATATCCTTAACACATTCCGCAAAACTCCGTCCCGTCTTACAGACTAAGGTTGGGTTGGTGGTAACGCCATCCAGAATTCCCCAACTGGCTACTTCCTTGATTTCATTGATATCGGCTGAGTCAATAAAGATTTTCATAAATTCCTCCTTAACTCGTCTAAGGTTTCGTTAAAACTAAATCTTACTTGGCAAAACACTATCATTTCTTTAACATCCCAAAACTGCCAAGATGGAAATTTTTCTTTGGCAAATTGTTAATTCTTTTTAATTTCGTAGTCTTTTAGCATAACAAAATTTTCGCATTTGTCAATTTAAAACTGCAAGAACTTAAGTCCCGTTATTACTTAGCCGAGCGAAGGAATTTTATGAAAGCAAAGGTCTTAGGGTCATGGGCAAAAGGAACTTGAAAGACTCCAATCTTATTCAAACGGTGTTGATAACGGACGAGATTTAACCCCCAATTTTCTTTAGAATAATTAATAAATTGAGCAAAAGGGATTGCCAATTCTAAAGTCCAGTTATCTTTTGCCTGATTCACCTTAACTTGTGCGATTAAGTTCCAACTCTGGTCTTTGATACTCCTGGTCTCTTCCAGCCAGCATTTTCGGTCACTGACGGTGCCTAACGGATTAATAAAAATTTGGTAATAAACGGAGGAATCTAAATTGGGTTGAAGAATAAAATTTAGGTGGTCATCTTGATAAACCGTGCCATCATAACTGGTCACTTTAGTGCTTAGCTTGGTAACTTCGGATTCATCACATTTTGCACCGATATAAAGGTTATTTTCATCATAAGCAAAATAGACCGCGGTCTGTTCAATTTCTGACCGTAACCCTTCTGAGTTTCCAAAAGCCGTTAACGGTTTTTGGCTCCGCCAAATCGCATCATTTAATTGCCCATCAATAATTGGTGGTTTTGGAGCAAAATAACTGGGTACAACCCGCTGTATCGGTAGAAATTTTCTTATCTCGTATTCTCGATTCAATCCATAAGGGCACCTTAAAGATAATCTCGGCAAAGGAAAGATACTTTCGGGTTTTGTTAACCGGCAATTAAATCTGTAGTAGCCGCTACTTTTACTGGGCAAAATACAAATAGCGCTTTCCGGAATAATCTGCCAACTTGTTGAATCAGCGGTCCACTTAATTTTTGTGTTCAGGTCAAAATCGGTAATATTTTTGATTGTTAAACTGATGGTATCCTGAATCGTTTGATTTTCCAGAACTTTAATTCTTGAAATTTGCACCAACTCCTGTTCAATTCGGTCAATCGCCTTAATGGCAGCTTCGGTAACAATATCATAAGGTATAATATTACCAGGTTTAATCACAATGACTTGTGCCTGGTTATTTTTAATCTTAACTAATAGGTAATTTTGAAAAGCCCCTTGCGCTTCTTTAGTATAGTTTTTATAACGACTGCCGGACGGACCAACTTGAATATAAACAATACTGTCCCAAATCTTACTAAAATAGTGATGATTATGACCCGAGAAGACATAATCTACGCCGCCTTGCTTAAAAATTTGATGGATTTTTTCAGCTTGGCTTGGATAATGCCAAAACGGTTTATGTAAGAAGCAGAAAGTCAAAGGTGCTCGCTTATGTCTTTTGAGATCTCGTTTTAACCACTCTAATTGAATTTGCGGAATCTCGGCAAATGAATCGCACCGGCTATTATCAATTATCACAAAATGACATCTCTGATAATCAAATGAATAATAGGTCTTACCAAAATGGCGGATATAAATTGATTCACTTTGAGCATCCCAGATATCGTGATTGCCTGGAGTTAGATAGAAAGGAATAGCGATTTGGTTCATTTGGCCTAAAACGTAATTCCATTCCGATTCAACCGTTTCTTTTTTATTGGTATAACCTTCGATTAGATCTCCGACCGTAATTAAAAAATCGGGTTTGAGGATTTTAATTTCTTTAATGATTTGTTCAAAAACTTCATCTTTTGCTCCCCCAGTCCGGTCCCCTAAAACCACAAAATTGAAGTTTTGCAAAATTAAAAAAAGTAAGATGAGATTACACATATCCTTAAACAATGTTAAGCCATTCGAACTCTTTAACTATTAGAAAATACCAAAAACCTTGGGACTTTGAAATGATAACAATGCAATCTTGTCAGTCTACAACCAAGAGCCGATGTTTTCTGGCTACTTAGTTTTCTTTTCATATTTTTCGACTCTGCCGGTATGGCGCACATTTTGCTGGAAAGTTGGCCAAGGGCTGTCAGGAATGCCAGAACTTCCGTTAAAGGCATAAAGAATATTATCCTGGGTGCCGACATAGATTGTGCCATCTTTCCCGATTGTTGCTGCGGAGGTTATATAAACCGTTTTTTCGCCAAAGGCAATCTCCAATTTCCAGCGCAACCTGCCATCGCGTTCTAAACAATAGAAGTAACCGTCCTCAGATAAAACATAGATATGTCCTGCTTCATCCATCACCGGTGCTGCCAATATTTCGTCATCGGTCGCATAAACTGGAATTAAAGGACCGTATCTACCCTTTTTGTAGACAAAACCGTCCTCACAACCTAATAGCACAGTATCGCCGATACCGAGGGTCAATTCGGACCGGATTTGGTCTTCATCTAAGACTGCGGCGCGGAAGCGTAAGCGGCCATTGGGATAAAAGGAATAGAGGAACCCATCATCACCACCGACATAGACATTGGATTCCCAATCAACAATCGGTGAAGTGGAGTATTCACCATCTTCGGGCGCTGGGAAAGTCCATTTTCTTTTGCCTGCTGGTGTCAAAGCATAAAGGGAATCGGCGACCACATAAATTGTACCGTCTGGCCCGATAGCGGGTGAAAATGAGCAAGCCTCGCCAGTTTTATAGGACCAGATTAATTTGCCTCTTTCATTTAATGCATAGACGAAACCGTCATCGCTGCCAAAAATGATATTATCCTTTTGGTCAATGGCGGGCGTTGAGTAAATCTCGCCGTTGGTCCGAAATTCCCAAAGTTTTTGACCATTGAAATCTAAACAATAAAGCAAACTGTCCGTACAACCAAAAAAGATGCCATTTTTACCAATCACCGGTGATGCATAGATTGCTCCCCGGGCTTGAAAAATCCAGCGTAAAGTACCCTCAGGAGTTAAGGAATAAAGAAAACCTTCTTCGGTGCCAAAATAGATATTATCATCTTTATCTAAAGCCGGGGTAGAATAGATACCGCCGATTGCCTCAAACTGCCACTTAACAATAGGCTCACCCACTGTGATTGGCAGTGGCTCCGACCAATTTGAGATGCTTTCATATTGGTCTTTTAACCGAACCCGAATTGTGAAATTACCCAACTTTTTATAAGTGTGGGTCTGTTCAATCTCAATCCCAGAAGGAAAGAATTTTGACCAGACCAAGACCGTATCATCACCCCAATCAATCTGATAAGCAACACTATCTCCTTCTGGGTCTTTGGTTTTAAACAACAAGGTGATTGGCCAAGCGGTATCGGCATAAGTCGGATATTTTATCGAATCCGGCACGAGGGGGGGCTGGTTGACTTGAATTGGCGATTGGATTGTGATTAATAGTAAAATAGCAATCATCGAGTATTAATAATATTCAAAAGGTCAGGTTTGTCAAGCCAGTTATGGAAAATCTGTCACTGCAAAGCAAAAATGTTTGAATGTTTGTTTTATAAAAGAGAAATGAGTTCATTATCCTATTCATTAATTTTAGATTCAATTATGGCAGCAAAAGACCCCGCATCAAAGCTTATGATTGGATCTAAGAGCACCTAATCTATTCCCAGTTGAAAATCGCTATTTCAACCGAATATTATTCAGCCAAGAATTCAAAAAAGTCGCTAATTTCGAGAATGCTATTCAATTATTTGGCATTAAATTGCCCAAAGCGTGCCGAGGATACACTCCAGCTGATTATTTCTATTTTCTACCGACCATTACTATTCTTAAAAGAGTCGAAGTTGATTCCTTAAGGTAACGGTTTTCAAAATCCCCGGTGTAAGCCTAATTTTCTGGCGTAGTCAATAACTTCCTGATATTCAAAATGAGTAATCCGCCGAGCTAATTCCAAATACCTGTCAGCCCGATAACAAGGACGATATTGCGCCATAATATTAACATAAGTGTCTTTTGAGATTTCATTAGCAATAAACTCTAAGACTTTAAATGACCCAGCAAGCCGATTGGGCAAGACCAGATGGCGGACCAAAAGTCCCCTTACCGCCACACCCTTTTCGTCGGTTACTAAATCCCCAACTTGCCGATACATCTCTTTTATTGCCCTTTGATTAATTGCAAAATAATCGGGTGCCTTAGAATATTTTTGCGCCAGTTCGCTATCCGAATATTTCGCATCCGGCATATATATGTCAACTACACCTTCCAGCAATCTTAAAGTCTGGATTGAATCATAGCCGCCCGTATTATAAACAATTGGTAACCTTAACCCCTTTTCTTTAGCAATGACTAAGGCTTCAAGAAATTGAGCAACAATATGGGTCGGACTGACTAAGTTAATATTATGACAGCCCATCTTCTGTAATGATAGCATCATCTTTGCCAATTCATTGGCATTGGTGACCTGTCCGTAACCCAACTGACTTATGTCATAATTTTGGCAATATTGGCAACTGAGATTGCAATAAGCAAAAAAGATTGTCCCAGAACCATTAGTCCCAACCAGTTCTGGTTCTTCGCCAAAATGCGGTCCAAAAGAAGAAACAATTGCATAGCGCCCAGTCTGGCAATAACCAATTTCGCCCTCTAATCGGTTAACTTTACATTCTCTTGGACAAAGTTGGCAATTTTTTAATAATTCGAGTGCCCGGTCTTTTTTTACTTTTAAATCTATGCTCAAATAGGCTGGCTTTATTGCCAAATTAAACCATCCCTTGTTTAAGCATTGAAACAAAACTCGTAATGGTCTTATCTTTTAATTGTAAAAGGACATCTTGCTTCAAACCCGCATTCACCCAATGGCTGATAGTTGTGGCGATTTTTCCATTCCATCGCTTGCTGCCATAATATCTTTTCAATATTTTCACACGTTGGCGGATAAAAGCCTTATAAGAGGCAAACCAAGCAGTCGGAACACCCAACTCGCAAAGTAATTTATGAACTTCGGCTTCAAGTTCTTCAATTGCGATTCGATATTTAGCAAAGCCAATCGCCATTCTTGCTTGCTTTTCGGTTGGCAATGGTTTTTGATTCTAATCTCTTAATTTCAGCGCGCAATACCGAATTGATTATCTTCTTTTTTATCTTAAAAAGCAGATGAAATTGTAATCCAACTTTCTGATGTTTCTCGGTTATCAATTTCATTCCGGACTCATTTAATTCAGCTACCGGTTTTAAAATTAATAATTTCATTCAAAATTCGAAATTGGGAGAATTGATTTGGTTGTCAGCAACTCGGTCTTTAGCTAATAAGCTTGCAACTTTATCTTTAATCTGCTTTTTCAATCGTTCAAAATCAATTTCCGTTTCGGCTTTGGAAGGTATCTCAATACCGACCTCGTAGCGCATCGCATCCCGTTCAATTTTTCTGTTTGATGGCGGTGTTGGCAGTTGTGCCATCATCTTTTCGTGTCTATGTTTAAAATCAATTCTATCCAGTTCTCTAAAAAATTCAACCCAAGACGCACCACAGGCACGTAGGTAAAGAAGAATTAACCCTAAGGCAGGATTCTTTAATCTGCCTTTCTCTAAATGTGAGATGTAACTATTCTTCGTTTTAGATGATAGCCCAATTCT
>JBDRUX010000053.1:0-16631 GCA_039801565.1 Caldifarciminota bacterium | reverse complement strand
AAGAAAGGCTGGTTTGAATCTTATCTAAATCTTCGGCTTCAAATACTCGGATTCGATAGTGCTGAGCAAAGTGAAGGGCATCTGGACTTAATCGTGGAATCGCCACAAGAATAATATCTTGGGCGTTCACATCGTAACCCTTAGCATATAACTTTATAACTTCTTCAGCATCTACTTCGGTATCAGCCGAAGCAAAACCAACAACAATTCGGTGTTCAAACGGTCCGGAATGTTTAGTTGCCAGAAGGTCAATTTCATGTTCGGCTCCGGAACGTCCCATAATCTTGACTCCGGTCTGCACCTCATAACCATCCTGGATTAAAAATTCCGCAATGCGATTCTTTGGAATTTGTTCGACGGGCAATTTCTCCTTTTTCTCTTCGTTAATAGTATAAGAGAAGAGACAAACTTCTTTTATCTCATCCTTGTTAAATATCGCTGAGCAATGCCGACAATGCCATTTTTCAACGGGTGTGGACGACAACTCGTTACAGTTGTAACACTTGTAATAATAACCCGGACTATTGTAATCGCTACCGATTAGATTTAATTCCCGACGACACTTTGGACAAATATGATCAGTTTCATTTAAAAAATCTTTTTCGATACCGATATAGCCACAAGATGGATGTTCAAATACCAAACTCCGTAAGATGTAGCCAGAGCCACACTTAGGACAGTAAGTGGCATAGCGTACGTCGGTAGAATTACAAACCGGACAGAATAATACCTTATCGTAAAACTTTTTCGTTAAATAACCCAAGCGCGTTAAGTCGCTGAGCAATTGTAAAGTGAAACTATTAGATTCGCCAAGAATTTTATTGGCAAGCGGATATTCAACACAGCGCGGTGCCTTTGGGTCAAAAACCGGAATTAATTCATTTGCCGCACCGTGCAGTAACTCGTCTAATAATTTTAGGACTTTAGCATCAGTAATCACACAAGTTCCTCCAATAGGCAGCTTTATTTTATTATACCGAAATTCTAAAAATAAGTCAATAGTTCGATTTCTTTTATGAAGGTGACTTGGTGGTTACAATAATTAAAACGATAGAGAAGGTTACTTTTTGAAATTAATAATCACCCTTTCCAAAACAGCCGCCATTTTGTTCCCAACCCCTGGAAATTTTTTAAGTCCATCAAACCCTTCTTGTTCGTAAAGGGTTAAAATGTCGGTAGCGGTTTCATCAATATTATTGGCAACTTTCAAAAAGGCTTGAACTTGATAGTAATTATCGGATTGAAATTGGAGGGAACGAACCTGAGAATAGATTTGTTCCGCAATCAATTTATTGACTCGAATCTTTTTTGGGAAAAAATTAACCGGACGAGGAATTTGATAATCCAAGTGATATTTCTGACAGTAACTTTCCACTAATTTTGCAATAGTTCGGTAGTGGTGTTGCCAAGCATTATGGTCACGATAAAGGTTATCGTATCGAGCAATCAAATCCGGATCTAAGGTCTTTAGTGCCTGGTAATATCTTTCTTTGCAATAGCCAAAAAGAGTAAGATTACCAGCTAAAACATATTTGCCACCAGCATCTTTAGTCATCCTAACTACCGCTTGGATATTCTTTTCGTTATCATAAATGAATGGTAGGATAGGCATAAAGACGGTACCGGTCATAATACCGGCATCAGCAATCTTTGCCATAGCGGAAAAACGCGATTGTACCGAAGGTGCTTTTGGCTCAAAGATTTTTCGAGTCGCATCGTCTTGGGTGGTGATGATAGAAAAACCGATATTGGCGTAACTTTTTTGGTTGATTGTGGCAAGTAAATCTAAATCTCGAACAACTAAAGGCGATTTCTCATTAATAAATACCGGAAAACCCAATTCGCTTGTCACCTTTAACATCGCCCGGGAAAGCCGATACTTTTGTTCAACCGGCTGCCAATCCCCTAACATAATTAGGTCAATCGGTTTATTCACCAATTCTTGAGCTAAAATTTCGGCAGCATTTTCTTTGATAAGTATCTGTTTATCAAAACCCAGTGGATTTTTAAATGGCGTATATTTTTTGTCCCATTCGTAACAGTAAAGACAACCATAATAACACCCTAAATAAGGGTAAGCCGAATATTTAGTCCAAAACCAACCACCATCACAATGTCTTTTAACATTGAGAATTTTTTGGGGCTGATAAGTGGCTATTTGAGTTGACAATTCTTAGGTACTGATTAAGTCTTTTCTTGCTGATTAGTGGGTTTATTTTGTTGCGTTTCCTTTGGTTGCTGAGCAACTTGTGTTTCAACTGCCTTAAGATAGTGCAATCTTAATTCATAAAGCAAACTATCTAATAATTTCTCTTCCTCAGCATCGAGATTGCCTTTGGTTTTTTGCTTCAACACCTCTAAGGTATCAATGGTTTGTTTCGCCATTGGTAGATTTTTCTCGATTTTTTGCGATTGTGGGTCAGGTGTAATACCTAAATAGTGCAAAGCAGCAGCGGAAAACATCAAAATGATACTATGAAAAGAGACCGGTGGTAATTCTTCACTCATAAATTAAGCAGGTCGCGAATTTTTTGTATCCGGCCTTGTTTAATGAAGAGCCGTGGCACCCGGGGACTGATTCGGGTAATTATCTCGTAAGGAATCGTCTTTGCCCATTTTGCTAATTCGTTGACGGTAATTGTCTGGTTACCGGCACTGCCAATTAAAGTGACGATGTCGCCAATCTTTACTCCTTCGATTTCAGTCACATCAATCATTGTTAAATCCATACAGACATTGCCGACAATTTTTGCCCGTTTCCCAGCAACAATCACTTCGCCGGTATTGGAAAGTGACCAAGGATAACCATCACCATAACCAGCCGTAATAACGGCAATCAAGGAATCACGCTTGGTGATATAAGTTCGGTCGTAACTGATACTGGTACCTTTTGGAACCCAACGAAGATTGACCACTCGGGTCCTTAAACTCATCACTGGTTTTAACGAAATCGTTTGATTCGTATTTTGATTAGGATGAATGCCATAAATGATAAGACCGGGTCGAATCATATCAAAATAAGATTCGGGAAAATTAAGAAATCCTGCGGAATTGGCGATATGGCGAATTGGCTTAATTCCGAGTTTGGCTAAATTTTCGGTAAGTTGGCGAAATTTATCAAGCTGTTCGAGGCTAAAATCAAAATCGGTATCCGCGGCTGGAAAATGGGTAAATATTCCCTCAATTTTGAGAAATGGCTCAGAATTGATTTTGGTGATGGTTGCTTCGGCTTCAGCAAAGGATAAGCCAGTCCTTCCCATTCCGGTATCAACTTCGATATGGACTTTAATCGGCTGGTTCTTCTTTTTTGCCGTTTGGGCTAAGACCCGGGCAAACTCTTTTTCGCTAATGGTCGGGGTAAGGTTGTAAGCGAATAGAGCTTCGATTCCGGAATAGGGGATAGGGCTGAGAATTAGAATTGGTGAACGGATACCGCTATTGGTGCGAAGGTTAATCCCTTCTTCGACTCCGGCCACGCCGAACATATCCACTTTGCCATCAAGATGAGCAGCAATCTCTTTTGCACCGTGCCCATAGGCATCGGCTTTTATTGCCAAAAGGATTTTTTTACCATTGAGTAGTTTTTTTACAGCTTTTAGATTCTCCTCCAAGGCATCTAAATTAATACCCGCCCAAATGCGCCGTGCTTCCTTTTGGGTTGCGATATCAATGATTGCTTTGGTGCCTTTTACCGCCTGCGGCATTGCGCCTGGGTCGGGTTTTAATTTACTGATGGTGGCTGAACTGAATTCGTTTTTGCCTAAATCCATTAGGTTAATAGTAATTAAGATTTTCTTATTGTCAATACAATGGCTGCTCACAAACTTATAAGTACTATTTTTAATATGATTTTAAAATCTCCTTGACTTTTGTCCAAAATCGAATAATAATCGAAAAATGAATGTTAAAAATTTATTATTAGAAATTGGGACCGAAGAACTTCCAGCATCATTTCCAAAACCAGCTGCCGAAGTTCTTAAAGAAAAGGTAAGTGACTTTTTAAAGCAGAATCGGATTAGCTTTGGTAAGGCAAAGATTTTTTATACACCTCGGCGAATTGCGGTAATATGGCAGAAGGTCAGTGAAAAACAACGAAAGGAAATTATTGAAGTCGCCGGACCACCTTGGCGGGTTGCTTTTGATGACCAAGGCAATCCAACCAAAAGCGCTATCGGGTTTGCCCAAAGTCATGGCAAGAAAGTAAAGGACCTTTATCCCAAAAAGACCGAACGGGGGGAATATGCCTATTTAAAAAAAGCAACTGCTCAAGAGAAAACCGAAACAATTTTGGCTCAGGGTCTTGCCGAAATTGTTCGGTCAATACCCTTTCCTAAGACGATGCGTTGGACCGAAAATAAGACCAGGTTTGGTCGTCCAATTCGCTGGCTCTGCGCGATTTTTGGCACAACACCAATTAAATTTGAATTTGATAGACTTGTTGCATCGAATAAGACTTTTGGTCATCGTAATTTCCTTAAAAAGCCGATAAGATTAAATAAGGTATTTGATTATGAGAAAATCTTAAGGCGCTACGGCGTCCTGGTTGACCCCAAAACTCGCCAACGGGAAATTGAAAAACAGACAAAAAGAATCGCCCAAAAAGTTAAGGGATCTTTAGTTAAGGACGAAGAACTATTAGCCGAAATTACCAACCTTGTCGAATACCCATTGGCTATCTTAGGTGAGTTCAAATCCGAGTTTCTTAAATTACCAGCGGTCGTTTTAAGAACCGCCTTAAAGGCACACCAGCGTTGCTTTTCCATTCAAGACCGAAAAGGTAACCTTCTGCCTTATTTTATCACCGTGACTAATAATCCGAAATGTAACCACGCTGAAGTTAAAACCTGGTATGAGAAGGCAATTGAATCACGCCTCAAAGATGCGTTGTTCTTCTTAGAAGAAGACCTAAAGGTTGGGCTTGCGCCTTTAGTCGAAGCCGAGAAGAAAGTTACCTGGATTGAAGGTTTGGGTTCACTTTATGAAAAGACCCAACGGTTAGTTGCTCTAACAAAATTTATCAGTCAGTATGTGCCGAATATTGATTCTCCTTCTCTTTTCCGAGCTGCGGAACTGGCAAAGGCTGACCTCTTGACCAATATGGTTAGAGAAAAAGAATTTACATCCCTGCAAGGCACAATTGGCGGAATTTATGCTGAGAGTTTGGGTGAATCATTATTGGCGGCAACGGCAATTAAAGAACAGTATTTACCAAAAAGCATTGGTGATTCATTACCGCAAAGCACCGAAGGAGCAATTTTGAGTATTGCTGATAAGCTTGATAATATCGTAGCATCGTTCATTGTTGGTGAAACACCTTCCGGCTCCGAAGACCCTTTTGGACTCCGCCGACAAGCAACCGCTATTCTATCAATAATTATTGATAAGAATTTTTGGTTTGATTTAGCTGCACTAATCTCCTATAATTTAAGCCTTTTTCAACTGACCTTTGATAGTTCTAACCTTTTGCCAAAAATTCATCAATTTTTCCAAGAGCGGTTAGAAAATTTGTTCCTTGAGCGTAATATTCGTTATGATATCTGTGATGCCGTGTTAGCAGTGGCTTGGATGAATCCAGTGGATGCGTTAAAAAGAGCAAACGCCCTTATTCAATTCCGTACTGGTAAAGAGTTTGAAGATTTGGTAATTGGTCAGAAAAGAGTTAATAATATCCTAAGAGACCAATTGGTTAGTGATTCAATCCAAGAGCAATTACTTATTGAGCAGGATGAAAAAGAACTATACGAAAAAGCCAGAGCGATTGAACCCCTTTTGAATTCAGCAATCGAAAAAAGAGACTACGAAAAAGCACTATCATTACTATTATCATTGCGCCGAAATATTGATTCGCTATTTGATAATGTCTTAATAATGACCGAAGATGGTAATTTGCGTCAGAACCGCCTTGCCTTATTAAACTATTTAAAATCATTATTTATGAAAGTCTGTGACCTGTCGAAAATCGTCCTTGAAGGTGAATAGTGCCTTTTAATCTTCGCTCTTATATTAACGTTCACCAGTGGTTTGTATCCTTGTTGCTAATCTGGGCTATATTCTCATTTGCCTGTCGGACCAAAAAGGTCGAAAAGACTAAACCAACTTGCGCTGAACCCAAAAGAATCACCTTGATTATTAAAGGAGCAAAACTTAATGTGGAAATTGCCAATACTCCGGAAGAACGTTCTTTGGGCTTGATGTATCGACAAACCTTAGCCCAAGACCAGGGGATGCTTTTTATTTTCGAAGAGGATGGTATCTATCCCTTCTATATGAAAAACACAAAAATTCCATTAAGCATCGCTTTTATTGACCAAAAAGGGGTTATTATTGATATCCAGCAGATGACACCGTTTGATGAACAGACCCAGCATTATCCCAATAAACCATTTCTTTATGCCTTAGAGACAAATCAGGGCTGGTTTTTTGAAAATGGCATTAAGCCGGGGGATACTGTTTTCGGTTTGCCTCGTTAGCAATTTTCAGTATGTTCAATACAATTCGTTGTTTATATATTCTTGCCATTGTTGGTCAATCCATCGCTTCAAGCCCTTGGTTTTAATTTCTTGAAGATTTTCCAGACAATGGAACTTAACTACTCCTTTATTGGTTTTGAGCAGTGAGCATGGAAAATTATCGCATTCACTGCAAAGCTCCAATCCTTTTGAATAGGCGCACTTGCGAATCTTACAGCGGTCATTAGGACTGCCTGCTTCGGCTTTGCAACCGGAACAAATATTCGAATTCGCCAAAATTTTCAATCCTAATTTAAGATTTTTAATATCAACCCGACCTTGTAACCACCGTTTGAAACCATAGAGTTCTATGGAATCAAGTGCTGTTTGGAAGACTTTCCGGTGTCTGTCCGTAAACCAGTCACAAAGATAACAATAGGCTCCGCAGTAAGAAATATAACGAGTTTTCTCTTGTTTGTAATTCATTGGGTTTCGCCTTTATAAAAATCTTTGGTAACCTATTTTTCGCCCTCAGTTTTTCGGGTGGGGATAGTAAACATCTCGGTTGTCTTGCCAAAGAGACTACAAAATGCCGTGAGGGTAATCTTGTCATTGGGTTTGGCATCAATCACTTTGTAGAAAATATTTTGCCAATCCTTATCAGTCTGGGATTTGAAGACCTGTTTTATAATCTCTTTGTCATTAAGTTTAACCGTAACTTGATTAATATAGTGGTCAGAGGGAAATTTCTTTACTGGATGGCGAATGTTGATAGTAAGGGTATAAGTAGAATCAAAATTTATCTCAACGGCGTCTGCGGGATGGGCTATAGCTTGAGGTAAGGAAAGTAAAATAAGAAACAATAGGTAGACTAAGCTAAGTCTTTTCATTATGCCTCCTTATTTGAAGAAAGTTATATAAATGCCAATTACGGCATGAAATATAGCGCTAAAAAACCCAAGCAATGCCAATAGCTGATGGATTTTAACTTTCGTTTTAATCCAACGCAATCCGGTCAAAACCGCGAAAATCATAAATAGATTGCTGACAATGCCGATTGGCAGTAGTAATTTTATTATCATATCTACTCCTAATTAGCTTTGAAATCAATCAATTTTATTGGTTAATCCTCTCAAGTCAATATTTCGAATGCAAGCCTATGTAAAATACACTATTTTGTCTTATTGAACATTAAAAGATGTTTACACCCAGAAGATTAATACAGCGTGGATACTGTGTTCCTGACGAAAATGTTAACTTACTAACTTCAGCATCATAATTACTTAAATTGTCTTGTCGATAATTTTTTCAAAATCAAAAGTCGAACTTCGGGAAGAGAAAAAGGGTATCTCAAATAATCTCCGGCAATTTAACTTTTACAAGTTGAGAGTTGATTAGAGAAAGGCGTTATTTTCTACTTGATTTATTTTAATGCAAATAATGATAAGGTGATTATATTGAATCGGTATTCCGAATTTTGTTTAAAGCTTGAATTTTATACCTAAATTTATACGGAAAAAGAATTTCCTACTCTTGATAATCAATTGCTATTTTTGATTGTATCTTTGATTGGGCGATTTTTTAGAGATATGCCGAGTTAGTTTGTTTTGGCTCGATTGATGGTTCGGAAGAATAAATAAATATAGCTTACAAATGATAATATGACGGCGGAAAGAACTGATATCTCCAGATAATTTTTCATAAATTCAACCCTTTTTATGTCAAGGGTATAGAAAACGATGATTAATGCAAACAAGAAACCCGCCACTTTTCCTAATATATTAGAAGATAAGATATTTTTTTGCATATTGGCAATCAGCGAGCCTCCCAAAACGATTAAAAGGTCACGGATAATGACCGCGGTAGCGAGATAAATTGGTAAACCTTTCACCAGAACTAAAGTAACTAAAATTGTGCCGACCCAAATCTTATCTACCAAATGGTCAAGGAGTTTGCCTAAATTCGAAACCAAATTTAACTTGCGGGCAAGATAACCATCTAAGGCATCGCTTACCCAAGATATTGCCATCAAAACTAATGCGGTGATTGTTTGGTGAGTAGCAAGGGCAAGGAGAATTAATGGCAAAAGAAAGAGCCGTGAGATGCTTAAGAAGTTGGGTATGGTCAAGACTCGACCTAACTCAAGTCGGTTTTCTTTATTAATGGTTTGGTTATTATCGCTCATTAAATTTTGGTTTCTTTAAGGATTTCTCGAGCATGGGTTAGGGTAGTCTTACTAATTTTTGCTCCAGCCAGCATCCGAGCAATCTCATTCACTCTTTCCTCTTCGTTGAGACGCTCAATCGTAGTTTTGGTCCGACCGGATTTAACCTCCTTGCTCACCCGATAATGGGCAAAGGCGTATTTAGCAATTTGGGGTAGATGGGTAATACAAATTACCTGACTACTCTTGGCTAATTTAGCTAATTTTTTGCCAACTGTGTCAGCAACTTTGCCACCAATTCCTAAGTCAATCTCATCAAAGACCAAGATTGGAATTTTGCCAGCAATTACTGATTTTAAGGCGAGCATAATTCGGGAAAGTTCGCCGCCCGACGCAACTTTTCTTAAGGGTTTTGGTTCTTCCCCGGGGTTCGCGGAAAAGAGAAATTCAACTGAATCAATGCCATTTTCGTCTAAACGATATTTTTTACCATTTTCTTCATAAAGACCAGTTTCATCCAAAATCGGTTGGATTTTGACAATAAAGCGCGCCTGAGCCATTCCTAATTCCGACAGCTCTTTTTGCAATTTGGCTTCGAAATCGGATTTAGCCTTATATCGGATTTGGGAAATAATCTTGGCCAATTGGATTAGTTCTTGTTTTTTCTTTCCTAAATTCTGGTTCAATTCCACAATCTGGGATTCATCAATCTCAATTGAACTTAAATTCTTTGCCAATTCATCTTGGAGTGCTAAAAGTCCTTCGACATTACGATTATATTTCTTTTTCAGTCGTTCGATTAAAAAGAGTCGTTCGTTGACGGTTTCTAATCGCTGGGGCGAAAATTCGATATGTTGTTGGTATTTGATAATTGTGTGCCATAACTCATCAAGAATCGAACGAGCCGTCTTTAATTCTTCACGATAATTAACTAAGGTAGGGTCAATTTCCACTAGTTCGGCCAGTTGTTTTTGCAGATAATCAAGTTGTTCCAGTAACGAACCTTCGGTTTCAGACAAATTTTCTTTTATTATTTGGGCAAGACGAAATCTCTTCTCAGCGGTTTCCAAAAGAGTCTTCTCTTGTAAAAGTTCTGCCTCTTCATCAAGCTTCAATTGGGCGGCTTTCAATTCTTGATATTGAAATTCGTCGAGTTCGCGCCGTTCCTTGCGTCTTTTAATCTGTTCGCTAAGGTTACTAAGTTTTGCCTTTTGGTCTTGGTATTCTTTAAATAATTGATTCAACTCGGTTAGTTTTAGGTCAAGTTTGGCAAATTCGTCAAGGACTTCTCGATGAAATTCCGGTTTCAACAACGATTGGTGTTCATGTTGACCATGCAGGTCAACGAAAAAGTCACCCAATTTTTTAAGGGTATTAGTGGTGACACTTGAATCATTGAGATAAGAATAACTGCGACCATTGGTTTCAACCTTGCGACGAATAATTAATGGTTCGTTTTGGTTTAATTGAACCGATGCCGGCAGCAAGTTTTGTAATTGATTTAAATAGTCGGGATGAAAGTTAAAGATACCTTCAACTTCACAACTCGTAGCACCAGTTCGAATCATCTCTGGTTCAACCCGTTCGCCAAGTAGAAGAGAAAGGGCACCAAGCACAATTGATTTGCCAGCTCCGGTTTCGCCGGTCAAGACATTCAAACCCGGTTCGTATTCAATCGTTAAGTCGTCAATCAGAGCGAAATTTTTGATTCGGAGTTGGGATAGCATCTAAAAGGGCTCGGTTGGTTTGCCGCTCCATTTCATTTTTGAACGGAGAATTTCGTAATAAGATTTGTTTTTAGGGGCAATCAGCCGAATCTTGTGTTCGGCCTTTTTAATTATAACCTTCGCATTAGGATTGAAATTCAATCGTTTTTGACCGTCCACAATCAGAATTGCCGGCTCACTCTTGTGGTCAAGTTCAACCGTTAAGGTTTCCGTTGCTGGTAGGACCAAGGGACGGGCTGCTAACGCATGGGGACAAAGCGGAGTAATTAAAATTGCTTCCATTGTTGGAAAGACGATTGGGCCACCCGCGGCTAAAGAATAAGCGGTCGAACCAGTTGGCGTAGCAATCACAACGCCATCGGCAACAATCCGAGTGAGATAATTAGAATCCGAATAGATTATTAATTCAATCACTCGACAAGAAGCCCCCATATTGATTGAACAATCATTTAAGGCAAAGAAAGTTTCGGTTTGAAATGTTATCGCCAGAACCATTCGTAACTCCTCGCGATAATTGCCCGTTAAAAAATCATCCAGAGCTTCTCGAAATTGGTCACTGGAAAATTCGGTAAGGAAACCCAACCCACCGAGATTTATCCCCAGAATCGGTTTCGCTTTTGGACCAACCATTCGGGCAGCGCGCAGTAGTGTACCATCACCACCTAAGGCAATTACCAATTCAGCGGAATCAATCAATGCCTCATCCGTAATTCCTTGGTGGCGACATTTTAAAAGCTCAGCGGTCTCAACTTCCAACAAAGGCTCAATTCCTTTTATTTCCAGATAACTGATAATTTGGCTGATTGTCTTAAGCGCTGACTCTTTTTTTAGATTAGCAATTATAGTAATTTTCATCTTTATAAGAGATAAAACAGAATCGGGTCTTACCAGAGAGATCGGATTCGAATTCAGCCCAAGGTATTAATTCTAAAATCAACTCCTTCTGATTTGGGTCGATTTCTAAGGCGATTAAACCATTGGGGCGTAAAAATTTTCTGCCCTGCACGATGATTGCTCGGATTAGAGCAAAGCCGTTCGGACCGCCATCAAGACTTAAACGAGGCTCATAGTCTTTAACTGTCTTATCAAGCCAAGCGATTGCCTTCGTATCAATATAAGGGGGATTAGAAATCAAGCAATCAACTTGCCCGAAGTCATTTTCGGAATTTAGCAAATCAAGAAGATCCGCTTCGATAAGAGATATTCTATCAACTAACTTATATTTTTCAATATTAATTTTAGCAATGGCTAATGCTTTTGGGTCAATATCAGTGGCAATTATTTTTGCTTTTGGGAAAAACGAAGCCAAAGCAATAGCAATCGCACCCGAGCCAGTTCCGAGTTCCAAGATTAAATCGGGTAGTTTTAATCGGTTAGCGGTCTTAATCACTAACTCTTCGGTCTCAGGACGAGGGATGAAGACCCCTTCCTCCAAATACAACTCAAATTCTAAAAACGGGGCTGAATTTAGCAAATATTGCAAAGGTTTGCCTTTCTTCCTTTCTTGCACAATCCAATGAAATTTTTGCTCAATCGGCTCGGGTACAATTATGTCGGTTAGATAAAGTTCATAGCGTTGCTTGTGCAATAGGTTAACTAAGATTGTTTCAATTTCATTCTGGGGAAGTTCTTGGATTGCATCTTTAATTAGCGCGCAAGCGGTTTTCATAATTTAGTTTCCAATTCGTTTTCTAATAAAGCCTCAAGAATGGGCTCAAGTTTGCCATCAAGGACTTCACTAAGGTTATATAATGTAAGATTAATGCGGTGGTCGGTGACTCGGTTTTGGGGAAAGTTATAAGTTCGGATTTTTTCTGACCGTTCACCAGTTCCGACTTGACTTCGGCGCTGCGAAGCGGTGCGTTCTGCTTCTTCTTTTCGTTTCGCCTCTAATAGTCTTGCCCGCAAGATTTTCATCGCCTTGTTCTTATTCTTATATTGACTTCGTTCATCCTGACAAGAGACAGTAATGCCAGTGGGCAGATGGGTTATTCGGACCGCCGAATCGGTCACATTAACATGTTGACCACCATGACCTGAGGCACGGAAGACATCAATTCGTAGGTCCTTTGGGTCAATGACTAAATCAATTTCACTAGCTTCAGGTAAGACTGCAACAGTTGCAGTTGAGGTATGAATTCTGCCTGAAGCTTCGGTAATTGGGATGCGTTGGACCCGATGAACCCCGCTCTCAAAACGAAAATAGCGATAAGGATTTTTGCCCTCTACTAAAAATATCACCTCTTTAAATCCACCCTTAGCACTCGGGTGGGAAGAAAGGAGTTCAGTTTTCCATCCTTTATTTTCGCTAAATTTCAAATACATTCGGAATAAATCTTGGGCGAAAAGAGCCGATTCTTCCCCACCCGCCGCCGCCCGAATTTCGACAATACAGTTTTTGGCATCATCGGGGGTGGTAGGAAAGAAAGCAGCTATTAGTTCATTTTGCAAATCCCGATAGCGATTTTCTAAAATGTTAAGTTCATTTTCTGCCAGTTCTTTCAACTCAACATCGTTCGTCTTGGTGATAACTTCTTTGGTTTTCGTAATTTCATCAGCAATCCTCTGTAATTCCGAAAAATTTTTAAGTAGCGAAGTTACCTCTTTATATTCCTTACTCAATCGCTGCACTTCGGGTGGATTACTGATGACTTTGGGGTCAGCCAGCATTTGCTCCAACTCTTGACTACGTGCCCTTAAGGGTTCAATTTTCTTGGCTAATCTGGTTAAAGCAATCATTTATTTATCTAAATATTATCGAGAGAAAGGCTTTCGTCAAGCGGGTAAATCATCAAATGGAAAAACATTTGACTTAAAGGATTTTGCCAGTATTATTAAAAAATTGGTTATGATTAAGTTACTAAACCGAAACGCCAAGGGTCAATTGACCGTTTTGTGTTTTTTACGAGTTCGAACTTGTTAAGCCCTTATATCATCCAATTTGCCAGTAGTTGCGCGGTAGTTTTGGTCTTAATTTTCATCCCGCTCATCGCCCAATCTTATGGGGCAAATCCTTCGACGGTAGGAGTTTTAGTTGCCACATACCAGGGTATGATTTTTCTATCATCAGCCCTTTTTGGTCGTTGGTCGGATCTAAAGGGCAGGAAACGGTTTGTGGTCTTAGGTCTAATTCTGGCAGCGATTATCTTCTATGCTCACCGTTGGGCAAAAAATCTACCAACACTTTTTTTAATTCGCAGTTTAGCTGGTTTGGCCGTAGGAATCTTTCCAGCAGCAATTATTGCTTATGTTTATGAACAAAATAGCAAATTGGGTTTATTTACTGGCCTTGGGTCTTTAGGTTGGGGCGTTGGTGCAATCTTTGCCGGCTTAATTGGCGATTATCAAAAATTATTCACTTATTCAGCGCTTCTTTATTTCGGTTCATTCCTCTTCGCCCTAATTTTTTTAAAACCGACGCAAAGGCATATCGAACAACCTTTTTTCCATTGGCAGATTATTAAACGCAACTGGCGAGTTTATTTATCTTTCTTTTTACGCCATGCCGGGGCATTTGGGATTTGGGCAATCTTTCCTTTATTTCTTGCCCATCTCGGTGCCAGTAAATTATGGATTGGCATAATCTATAGTATCAATGCCTTTGGTCAATTCTTCTTTATGCCCCATTTGGAACGAATCCGCAGTACGCGGTTAATTCAATTCGGGCTATACTTTTCCACAGCCACCTTTATTATTTTTGGCTTGTGTCAAAGTTACTGGCAAATTTTGCCATTTCAAATTCTATTAGCATTTTCTTGGTCCTGTCTTTATCTTGGCTCACTGAAATATTTAATGGAACATAATGAAGAACGCTCAACTGCGGTTGGGGTCTTCAATTCAATAAGTAGTCTGGCTGGGATTATTGGACCGTTATTAGGTGGTTTGACCGGAACCTTAGGTTATCCAGCAGTAATGTTCACCGCAGCAATTTTAACGGTTGCCGGCGCCTTAATTTTTCGGTTTTAATTTCAGCCCAAAATTAGATAAGCCATCCCCAAATAAATTGCAGTTCCAATAATATCGGCAAGGGTGGTGATTAGCGGCGTTGAAGCGGTTGCTGGGTCACGCCGAAGTTTTGTGAAGATAAAGGGTAACAAAACGCCAATGATGCAGCCAACAATCACATTGATTACCATTGCCAATATAACAACCTGGGCAATTCGAAAACTACCGCCCCGAATAAAACCCATAAAGGAAATTCCGATGCCCATTGTAATGCCCAGTGCCAGTGCCACCACCAGTTCTCGACCTAAAAGATAAATCCAATCCCTCATCTTTACTGTACCCAATGCCATTGCCCGAATAACCAAAGTTGCCGATTGAGCCCCGGCATTACCAGCAGTATCAACCAGCACCGGCAAAAAAGTTACCAAAATAACATACTTGGCAATTGTTGCCTCAAAATGTTTAATGACCCCGCCGGTAATTAAATCCATTAAAAGTAAGGCAAGTAACCAAAAGACTCGGCTGCGATAGAGCTTCTTAATTGGCACTTCTTTAATTTTCGTAATAATATTTAGACCAATTGGCGCGGATTCGATTGCCACCAATTTAGTGAAATCCTCGGTCTGTTCTTCTTCCATCACATCTACAACATCATCAATCGTGACAATGCCTAAAAGATAACCTTCTTTATCTGTAACCGGCAGGGCAATCAAATCGTATTGTTTCATTAGCTTGACCGCTTCCTCACGGTCAGCATTAGCGTTGATTGAAATAAATTTATTATCCATAATGGACTCAATTTTTTGTTCGGGCTCGGCAAGGATTAACTTTCTTAATGAGATGTCATCAACTAACTGCCATTTATCATCAACGACATAAATCATATTTATCGTCTCGGCATCAATTCCGACCTTACGGATATGTTCAATCGCTTGTTTAATTGTCATTTGCGGTTGGACCGTAACATACTCTGGGGTCATTAGCCGACCAACACTATCCTTGGGATAACCCAATAAAGAAAGCGATTGTTTTCTAGTTTCGACAGGAAGTAAGTCGATTAGCCGACGCAATACATCCGGTGCCAGTTCCTCAAACAATGCAGTTCGGTCATCAGGATTTAATTCGGTGATAATCAAACTCACTTGTTCATTACTAAGCGCAGCAAGGATATGCTTCTGGGTATCCAGGTCCAGTTTAGAAAATACGGCAGATTGTAATTCTTTGGGAAACAAACGAATCAGAATCACGGCTTCTTCAGGTTTAAGTTCTTCAAGTAATATCCCAATATCTTGAGGATACCAGTTAGATACTACATCCTTAATTACTTCCCATTTTTTTTCTTTAATAAGTTCTAAGATTTCGGGCCGAAGTAATTGGACAATGGCTGGAATATTTCTCTTTTTCTCATTCATATTACTCCCTTCAAGAAGATTTATATTCTTTATTTTTTACGGCAAGTATTAAAGTAAATATTCGATGTGGGTAGAGTAACCTAATTTTTCGAAAAGTCAAGAAGATAGTTTTAAGGCGGAAAAGAAGATAGTGATGATAGATTAAAATTGGTAAAAAAGCGATAGGGGAGAAGCTAAGAAAAGTTGGGTGGGTTGAGTATGATTGTGATTGTCAGTCTATTTTATGGTGTTGGTGAATTTCTGTACCTGTTCCCAATTCCTGTTTAAACTTACCTTTACCACAAATAATATATTGGTTAATTCTTATCGAATGTCAGACCGGTTTAAGATGCTTATTAACCTAAAAATTGGGGCTGGATAGATATCCTGTCCCTGACGAAAACGATAAACTATTGACAAATCTTAAACTGAAGTTACAATTGAATTAAAGAGGGAGTATGAAGAATAAGAGTAGTTTATCCTTCTTTTTGCTAATGCCAGCAATTTTCTTAAATACTCTTAATTCCTTTACATTTGATAAAAAGACAGCTGTCTCGGATTTTACGACCTCGGCTATCTTCACTCAAGCCTATAGCGAAAATGATTTGTCCCAACCGACCAATTCTCCTCAATCCGATTCAATCTGGACATATATTGCGAGACCAACAAATACTCCAGACCGATTAGCCCACGGTGTGGTTTATGATCCAATCGGTGATATGATTTATATGTTTGGTGGAACACCTACAGGACAGGCAGGTTCTAATGTTGACCTCTGTCAGGAATATGACCCAATTAATGATACCTGGATTGATAAAGCACTGATGCCAACCGCTAAAGCCTGGATTCAGGGTGCTATCGTCCGCAGAAAGATTTATGTTGTTGGCGGCTATAA
Source organism: Caldifarciminota bacterium (assembly GCA_039801565.1). Lineage (GTDB taxonomy): Bacteria > Hydrothermota > Tepidihabitantia > Tepidihabitantales > JAOUPE01 > JBDRUX01. Next base: position 60 of record JBDRUX010000053.1, on the reverse strand, counting down.
TAACGAGTGCTCAGCGATAAATGAAAATGCCTGTTACGATATTGCAACCAATACTTGGTC
>JBDRUX010000052.1:0-17323 GCA_039801565.1 Caldifarciminota bacterium | reverse complement strand
TTTCGTCTTAGCCGGAGCAAACACAAATCGGTCCCCAGGTTGGCGGTACCTTAAATATAATGGCAGGGTCAATTTTTCATAGTCGAAGATTTCGAGATTCGAATCCTTTTTTGCTCTTTCTAAATCGGCATTATTCTTAAGGTTAGTTTCAATCACTAATCCCATATCTTCAATTTCTAAAGAATTACCAACTGGCACAAGAATTTGCCGATTGCGGGCGGGCATAGTCGGTGGCCCAAGGTGAATCCGGTCATATTCCAAATTGGCAATTAACTTGGGACCCAATTGGATTGTGCCAACGGTTTTCATTTCGCTCATTTTTCGTATCAATTCAATCTTATCGTACCCAAGGTCGGGCAATAAAGATTTCCAGATTCTCCGCTGTATTGCTAAATTATAGGACAAAAGTCTTGTTTTGTCAAGAGTTAGACTGTGCTTTGACCGTTCGATGACAACCTTTTTGACAATTTTTTCGGCCAAGTTATTCAAATAACATTCTTCGTCTCTTAAAATCGTCGCAACTTTTGTTACTGTTTCAATTAGATTGGGATTCAATTTTTTCAGGGCTGGGATTATTTTTATACGGATGAAATTACGCGGGATTTTGGTGTCAAGATTGGTCGAATCGAGCTGGTAGAAAATCTGATTTTCGGTTAGATATTTTAGAATTTCTTCCCTTTTGGTTTCAATCAATGGCCGAATAATATAATCCCGAACCGGCGGAATACCACACAGACCAGCTAAACCACTGCCGCGTAGTAAATTTAAGATAACAGTTTCTACATTGTCATTGGCATTATGACCCAAGGCGATTTTTGAACAGCCAAACCGCCGCCGTTCTTGTTCCAACAGCTGATACCTCACTTCTCTGGCTGCTTGCTCTAAGGATAATTTATGTTTCTCCGCATATTCACTTACGGCAAATTTTCTTATCCGACAAGTAACTTTGAATTGGCGACAAAGTTCTTTGACAAATCGGGCATCGGCTTCAGATTCTTTGCCACGCAATTGATGATTAAGATGAAAAGCATATAATTTAATATGGTAATCATCTTTTAGTTGCGTAAGGACAGAGAGTAAACAAACGGAGTCGGGGCCGCCTGAAACCCCAACTAAGATTCGGTCATTCTTTCTAATCATTTGATATCGCTCAATTACTGAACGGACTTGTTGTAATAATTGATTTGACAAAGTCGAATCGTTGCTGTTTTTTTTAATCGGCTTTGCCGATTTCTTATTCGTCATTTATTTGAATACCGCCTTTATTGCTTGTTCAAAAATTTCCAAGCCAATATTTGCCTCAGCTTTGGTTAGAACCAATGCCGGCAGAAAACGAATCACACTCTCACCAGCACTTAATAAAAGGAGTCCTCTTTCCAATGCCTTCTGCAACACACCGTTTCGTTTTTCGGTTAACGGCTTTTTGGTTTTACTTTCAACGAATTCGACTCCAATCATTAACCCCTTTCCCCGCACATCGCCGATGTAATCGTAGCGCTCGGCTAACTCTTTTAGCCGTTTTAAGATTAAATTCCCCACTGTTTCACAGTTTTCGATTAGACTTTCTTTTAGTAATTTAATTGTGGCAAGAGCGGCGGCACAGGCGACTGGATTACCCCCAAAGGTTGAGGCATGTGCGCCGGGTTGCCAGTTCATCACCGATGATTTTGCCACCAATCCGGCCAGAGGAAGACCAGAAGCTAGTCCTTTACCCAAGCAATAGATATCTGCTTTTGTTTGCCAGTGCTCAATTGCCAACATCTTGCCGGTTCGTCCCATACCAGATTGAACTTCATCGGCAATTAAAAGGATTTGATAGCGGTCGCATAGCGCTCTCAATTTTTGAAAATAACCTTCGGGTGGCACAATGACACCACTTTCACCTTGAATTGGTTCGACAAAGATTCCAGCAACATCATCCGGTGGGACAATTTTTTTAAAAATCTCATTTTCAATGTATTCGAGACAGGTAAAATTGCATTGGGGATATCTCAAGTTAAATGCACACCGGTAACAATAACCGTAGGGTGTATGGATAACATTAGCCAGCAAACCACCAAAACCCTTCCGCTGAATTGTTTTACTGGCAGTTAAAGACAAAGCACCGATGGTTCGACCATGAAATGAACCATAAAAGGCAATTAGGTAATTTCTTTTCGTAAAATGGCGAGCTAATTTTAATGCTCCCTCGACTGCCTCGGTACCCGAATTGGCAAAGAAGACCTTATAATTCATTCCACCGGGGATAATTTCTGCTACCTTTTCGGCTAATTCGACAATCACCGGATAATAAAAAGTGGCGCTGGAGAAATGAATCAATTTTTCTGTCTGCTCTTTAATTTTTACCACAATTTCTGGGTGACAATGCCCAGTGGCACAAACGCCGATTCCGGCTGAAAAATCTAAAAACCGATTGCCGTCAACATCCCAAACCCACGAGCCTTCGCCTTTTTCAATTACTACTGGGAAGAGCCGATTGTAAGAGGGTGAGAGAAATTTTTTATCCTTAGCAATAATTGCTCGGGCTTTCTCCCCCGGCAAACTGCCAGTAATTTTTGGTTCATGCATCGCGCTCCTTTCTAAATTTATCAACTTTTAGTTGAGAAAACCCCTCAAACCATCCCCAAATTCTCGCCACAAAATCACTAAGTTCCCTTAGAATTTCGAATCTCTGTGTCTCGGAGTCTCTGGGGCAAATTTCTCCAAGACCGGGGAGTTTGAGGGGTTATCCCTCAAACAACTGATTATAAATCAAGTTCGCATTTTGGTCAATGGATAGGGTTAATGAAATGGCTTAGGCTTGACAACGAGAAAATGGTTGCTAAATTCGGTTATGGGAAAAATGCAAGACCAATTTTGTAAAGCGTATCTACAAAACGATTCAAAGGCTACGCACGAGATTCGATTCAATCAAAAGGACCTTGCCCCTTTGAATCCTGAAAAAAATCCTTTTTTGAAAGAGGAGAGTTTGAATGGAGACCTCTCAAATCAATGGTATGCAATTTATACCCGTGCCCGTCATGAAACTGCTGTAGCCAAACAAATTACGCAGCTGGGATACCAATCATTTCTGCCCAAACGGAAGATTCAATCGCGGCGTAAAGACCGCAAGAAATTGATTGAGACACCACTATTTCCTGGTTATGTATTTGCCAAGTTAAATCCAATTGATATCAATAAAATTTTGAATCTGCCCAGCGTCGTGAAAATTTTGGGCGATAAGGGAAAACCGATACCAATTCCCGAAGAAGAAATTGATTCGGTCCGAATTTTGGTAGAAGCCGAAGCAGCAATTGAACCTCATCCTTATCTCAAAGAAGGCGATAAGGTCCGGATTGTGGCTGGACCATTAAAAGGCGCAGTTGGTTGGTTATTACGAGTCGAACCGGCGCGTTCATTGTTGGTTGTCTCGGTTAACATCCTAAATCGTAGCATCGCGGTGGAATTGGGCGATGATGTGGTAGAGAAATATTAAAAGGAAGTTTAAATAGTTCAAGGGTTTAAAATGTTTAACCTTGACGCCAAAAACCGACTTGGTATAATCAAATAAATGAATAAAACAATCTTTTCTACTTCTGGACTGCGTGGTATTGTCAACCAAGATTTATATCCCGAACTTATTGCTGAAATTTCGGCTGGGTTTGGAACATTAGTTGGTGGTGGTAAAGTAGCAGTGGGTAGGGATTGCCGAACTTCCGGTGAAATGCTTTTTGCTGCGGTTGTCAGCGGTTTACTCTCAGCGGGGTGTGAAGTTATCAATTTAGGAATTTGTCCAACCCCAACTGTATTACTCAATGTTAAACAATTAGGTTTTGCTGGTGGCATTGTCATTACTGCTAGCCACAACCCTGAAGATTGGAATGGTCTTAAGTTTGTATCAAAAGAGGGAACTTTTTTAAACGAAGATGAATTAAAGGAGTTTAAGGGGTTGCTAAAAAAGCGAAACTTTAAACGTGCCAACTGGTCGGAAATTAAAATTGTTAAAGATGAGCCTGAAGCGATAACCAACCATATCAAAACCGTTTTGCGCTCGGACTATTTTAAAGATATTCCAGTGAAAAAGTTTGTTGTTGGCATTGACACCTGTAATGGCGCGGCCGGAGTGGTAGTAAATTCGCTTCTGCAATCATTAGGTTTAACTCCCGTTCATTTTTTTTATAATACCGAAAAACCGGGCTACTTCCCTCGTAAACCCGAACCCACTGCGGAAAATCTAACAAATTTCGCCAATTTCGTTAAAGAGAAACATCTTGATTTTGGAATTGCCTTCGATCCCGACGGCGACCGTGTTTCGTTTGTTGACGAGACCGGATTTGCCTTGGGTGAGGAGGCAACAATTTGCTTAGCGCTGCTTTTTATTCTTAAACGAAAAGTTGGACCAGTGGTGGTTAATCTTTCGACCACTATGGCGGTTTTTGATATTGCTAATCGGTTTTCAGCACCGGTCTTTACAACCAAAGTCGGTGAATCAGCGGTAGTGACAAAAATGAAAGAAGTGAATGCCATAATCGGGGGCGAAGGTAATGGCGGTGTCATTTTGCCCGAAATTAATTTTACCCGCGATGGGATTACTGCCACCGCAATTTTGATTCACCTTCTTTCCGATAGAGAAAAACCACTGTCGGAAATCCGAAGGGAAATTCCAAGATATTATATCCAAAAGACAACTTTACCTTATCAAAGTAAGACCTGGGCGAATAAGAAAATTGCTTTGAAAAAAGCATTCGGTCTAGCTCGATTTGATGCCGCCGATGGGCTAAAAGTTATCGGCAAAGACTATTGGGTTCATATTCGTCCTTCTAATACTGAACCGGTACTGCGCATTATTGCTGAAACAAATACACCGGAAAGCACCACAAATTTAATTGCCAAGGTAAAAGAAATCCTAAAGCCAAATACCTAACCGATAATAGGGGGTTAAGATGTGCGGGATTGTTGGCTATCGCGGCGGTAAAAATGTTGACAATGTTATTATGGTCGGTTTGGAACGTTTGGAGTACCGGGGCTATGATTCTTGTGGCATCGCCACCGTTAACAATAATGAAATCAAATTGATTAAAGTAGCAGGCCGATTGCAGAAACTGAAAGATTTATTAGCGGCAAGACCTTTAGGTGGTACAGTCGGGATTGGCCATACCCGTTGGGCAACCCACGGCAAGGTCTGTGATGAAAATGCCCATCCGTTCACGGATTGCACTAACACAATAGCCTTGGTCCATAATGGCATCATCGAGAACTATCGCGAAATCAAGGAACGGTTAGTGGCGGCACGCCACAAATTTGTTTCGGATACCGATACCGAAGTAGTAGTTCATCTGATTGAATCCTATTATCAAAACGATTTACTCGATGCGGTATTAAAAGCTGTTAAGGAATTACAAGGAAGTTACTCTTTGGCAATCATTTCAAAAGATCTGCCCTACCAATTGATTGGAGTAAAAATGGGAAGCCCATTGGTAATTGGAATTGGTAAGAAAGAATACATTTTAGCTTCGGATACTTTAGCGTTGGTTGGCATTGCCAAAAAGGTAATTCCGCTCCAAGATAAAGAAATCTGTGTTGTCAACCAAGAACGCTTAGAAATTTTTGACTTCAATCGGCGTTTGGTACGCAGACCAGCCCAACCGATTGATTTCAAAGCCAAAGCAGTTTCCAAAGGGCGGTTCCGCCATTTTATGCGTAAGGAGATTTTTGAGCAACCGCAGGTTTTACAAGAAAATATTAAGAAACGGATAAGGAATGGCAATCTGATTATGGACCCGGACTTCCGATTCTATCCAGAAGACTTGGTTCGGTTCAAACGAATTTTAGTCCAAGCCTGTGGCACCTCATATCATGCTGGCCTAATTGCCCGGTATTATTTCGAGCGCTTTTGCCGGATTCCAACGATTGTTGAAATTGCTTCTGAGTTGCGGACCCGTGATTTTATCGCCGACGAGGAGACACTGATGATAGCAATCAGCCAATCTGGCGAAACAGCTGACACCCTAGCTGCTTTACGCGAAGCCAAACTTAAAGCGATAAAAACGCTCTCCATTGTTAATGTGAAACGCTCGTCACTGGACCGTGAGTCCGATAGTATATTATATATTTATGCTGGACCGGAGATTGGGGTTGCTTCAACCAAGGCCTATACTGCCCAAATTTTTACCTTGCTTGTGCTGGCTTTATATCTTGGTCAGAACCGCGGAACTATTACCAAAACCGAAGTTTACCAAATTTTACAAGAAACTAAAACGCTACCTTCACTCATTAAAAAAATTCTCCAATCCGACCGGTTTATCAGAAACTTAGCACGCAAGTTGGCTTCCGTTCAAAATTTTATATTCCTGGGTCGTGGTATCAATTATCCTTCTGCCTTAGAAGGGGCATTAAAATTGAAAGAAATTTCTTATATCCATGCTACGGGTTATCCAGCCGGTGAGATGAAACATGGTCCGATCTCATTAATTACCGAAAATGTTCCGGTAGTTTGCATCGCGGTTCGCGATTCGGTTTATGACAAAATGATTTCCAATATTGCAGAAGCTAAGGCGCGCAAGGGAAGAATCATAATCATCGGCACCGAGGGCGATTCCAACTTAGAGGATTTAGCTGATGAGATAATCTATATTCCAGCTGCGCCCGAACATTTCACACCCATTTTGGTTGCCTTACCGCTACAACTTTTAGCTTATCACATTGCTGTAGCCCGCGGCTGTGATGTTGATAAGCCCAGAAATTTGGCAAAAAGTGTCACTGTGGAATAGAAAGTCTCTTCTGGCTAATTAGCGAATAAAACCGGCAATCTTCTCTAACATCTGATAAGAATCGTTAGGTGTGAGATAGATTAATTTGCCATTCTTCTGTCTTAGAACCAAGGCGTCTTTGAGCCGAACACAGGGGGTTGAACCGGGTGAGGATATGTTAAAAACAAAAACCTTCTTTTGTCGCTCAAAACCATTAAATTCACTCCAAGCAAAGAAACGATGCCAAATGCCAAATCGGATATCAATTCCAGTGGTGTCTAAATAATATTTTGTTGTGCCCAGGGCAAAGAGGGTTAATCCGGTATAGAGTAAAGCTAAGAAAGCACAACTAAAGATAAAAATTGGACCAATTAATGGAATTTTGCCAATAAGAAAGAATCCCAATGGTAGGGCAAGTAATCCTAAAATTAAATTCGAACTAACAATGACAATAAGTAAGATCGAAGGAACCGGTTTGTCAAGATATGTCTCTTTCGTCACATCCGACTTTTCGTTCCGTTTTGAGATTGAATTTTGCTTGATTAATCCTTATCGGTTAAAATTTATAGCCAATCCTACGTAAAAAATCCTTCCGCTCCTGTTTATCCTTTTCGGTTTCGATGCCTTTGGATTTTTCACCATCAATTACACCTAAGATTCCTCGGCCGGTTTCGGTCTCAGCAATAATAACTTCGACTGGATTAGCGGTTGCGCAATAGATATTACAAACTTCGTAAACATCCTTAATTGCTTTCAAGATATTGATTGGATAGGCATTGCGAATGATGATAATAAACGAATGGCCGCAACCGATATCGAATGCATTTTCTGCTGCCATTTTTGTCAATTCGGCATCATTACCATCAGTTCGTACTAAACACGGTCCCGAGGATTCACAAAACCCAATACCAAATTTAATATTCGGAACCGAATTAATTAAAGCTTCGTAAAGGTCTTCGACTGTCTTGATAAAATGCGCCTGACCCAAGATGATATTAGCATCGTCGGGTCGTTTAATTTTTACAATTTTTATATCCATACCACAATCTATCATATTAGAAAGTAATTTAGTTGTCAATAATAGTTTTGTCATCCGCCTTTGCATTGACACAGCATTAAGTTCAATTTAAAATATCTGAAAACTTCTAATGGATTTTTACAAGTATCAAGCTTTAGGTAACGATTATATCGTAATTAACCCCAGTGAGTTTAAGCTAAGACTCACTCCGGCACGAATTAGACTCGTTTGCAATCGTAATTTTGGTCTTGGGGCTTGTGGTATCCTTTATGGTCCAATTTTTGAAAAGGGTAAAATAAAATTGCGAATATTCAACTCGGATGGGAGTGAAGCTGAAAAGAGTGGGAACGGTATCCGTATCTTCGCTAAATATCTTTATGATGCTAAAATTATTAGTCCAGCGACGCTTGATTTTAAACTTGAAACCTTAAGCGGTGAAGTAGCAGTTAAAATCTTAAATAATGATGCCACCTTAATTGCGGTAGATATGGGAACGGTTACCTTTCAAAGTGAAAAGATACCAGTCAAAGGCAAGAAAAGAGAGGTGATTAATGAACCATTAAAGATTAATGACAAAGAATATAAAATCACCTGCCTTTCGATTGGCAACCCCCATTGTATCATTCCATTAAATAAAATAAGCAAAGAACTATTATTAGAAATTGGTCCCAAAATTGAACACCACCAATTATTCCCCAACCGAATCAATGTTCAGTTATTAAAGGTAATAGACCGTAAGAATATCCGAATTGAGATATGGGAGAGAGGGGTTGGTTATACATTAGCCTCGGGTAGTAGCAGTTGTGCTGCGGTTGGCGCTGCTAACCGATTAGGCTTAGTGGATAAAAAAGTTAAAGTCTTTATGCCTGGTGGTGCAATGACCGTCGAAATCAAGGAGAATAACCATTTCTTTCTTATCGGTCCGGTCTCGAAAATAGCAAGTGGTAATTTTGCCAATGAATTCTGGACTGGTTTAAAAGACTAAGCCAATTCACTTTATTCAATAACAAGCTAAATGCAACAATCGAGATGGTCACAATTTGGGGAATAACTATTTAGAAAAAACAACTGGAAACGAGGAATTAAATAAATAAATTTAAACTCAGTAAATTTTTGTTTCACTTCATTCCTAAAAGTAAGCTAATTAGGCCGTTTCTATCAATTAATTATGGATTTACAGTTGTGACGTATTTTTGGGCGCCGCCTTGATATTGTAAGATAACCGCACTTTTCATTGGGTTGCCATTTTCATCAAAACTGATTTTACCGGAGACGCATTGAAAATCTTTTAACTGCGCCAGCGCATCCCGAACTTTTTCTGGTTTGTCTGAACCCGCCAACCTTATTGCCTCCAGAAGGATTAGCGTAGCATCATAACCCAAAGTCGCTAAGGCATCAGGTTTTGAGCCATATTTTGCTTGATATTTTTTTACCCATTCTTGTACTTCGGGTCTAGGGTCTTCAGGTGAATAGTGATTTGTAAAATAGCCACCTTCAATCGCATCACCAGCAATTTTGACCATATCCTCAGAATCCCAGCCGTCGCCCCCTAAAAATGTCGCCTTGATTCCTAATTGCCGAGCTTGTTTGACAATTAACCCAACTTTATTGTAATAATCAGGAATGAATAGAACATCGGGATTATCAACTTTAACCTTAGTCAGAAGGGCTGAGAAATCAACATCGTCTTTGGCATAGGACTCATAGACATTAATCTTGCCACCACCCTTGGTGAAGGCTTGTTGGAAGAATTCGGCAAGACCTTTCACATAATCATTGCTGACATCATAAAGCACGGCAGCTTTTTTTGCTTTCAGATTCTCTAAGGCAAATTTTGCCGCTACAGCCCCTTGAAATGGATCAATAAAACAGGCACGAAAGATATAATCTTTTCTTTTACCATATTCATCAACCGTGACCTTCGGATTGGTCGAAGTCGGCGTAATCATTACGACTGTTGCATCTTGACAAATCTCAGATAACGGAATCGAGCATTTTGAGGAAACTGACCCAATAATTAGTTTCACGCGGTCCTGATTTATCAGTTTGCTGCCAGCATTGGCACATTCGGTTGGGTCGTTCTTATCATCCGCCATCACGATTTTGATCTTTTTATTGATAATCCCGCCTTTATTATTAGCTTCTTCGACCGCTAACATAACTGCATTTTTTACCGACTCGCCGAAGGTCTTAACATCTCCGGTTAAAGGAACAACCAATCCAATTTTGATAACACTCCCTTGCTCCTTAGCACAGGATAAAAGATTTAAACTGATAAATATTCCGGTCAGAAACAAAAAGGCATAACCTAAAAAACACAATTTCTCATAAATTGGGTTGCGCGAATTGAAATCTTGGTTCTTTTTCTTCATTGTATCCTCCTTTAGTTTATATTTTCTATTTCAAAGGTAATGAAACTACTACATTCCTTGATACATACTATTGCTTATTGGCTAAAAACTATTGCACCAGATTGTTAAAGAGCAATTAGACCGGTCTTTTCACAATTTATAACAAAATCTTCTGAATTTGTCAATAAATAATTTGCGAGATTTTACAGACAAGATATCCACCCCTCTTGACCAGCTATAGAAGAAATATTCACTGGGATTGACTTAGTGAAAAATAAGACGGAACCTGCCAAAATGATATAGAATTTATGTCAAAGGATTGGTAGGAACTTGTACCTTTAACGATACCTTTGCCACACCGAATCTATAAACCTTTATTCTCCTATGGTATGCTGATGGGTTCTCATTGGGTTCTCGCTTGAGGATGCTCTAAAAAGAACTGAAGTCTCGTAAGCGAAAGGGAATTTGATTATAAATTATTGCTCTCGGTAAATTTTTTATTCTTTACTTTTAGTAAAAACTCTGGCTAATGATTTCAGTCGGTCCTCTTTTATCGCTTTTCTTATATCTTTGATTATTTTGATAAAAAAATGAATATTGTGCAGGGTCAAAAGTTTTGGTCCTAAGACTTCATCGGCGATGAAGAGGTGACGGAGATAGGCACGGGAGAAGTTTTGACAGGTGTAACAATTGCAATTAGCATCAAGGGGAGCATAATCGCGTGTATATTGGGCATTACGAATCATTATGCGCCCCTCGGATGTGAAGGCCGTACCAGTTCGTCCATTGCGCGTTGGTAAAACGCAATCAAAGATATCGACTCCCCGTAATACCCCTTCAATAATATCTTCGGGATAACCAGCGCCCATTAGATATCGCGGCTTATCCTTGGGTAAATTTTCTACCACGATTTCGACCATCTCAAAAGTAACATTGGTTGGTTCGCCTAAGCACAACCCGCCAATTGCATAACCATCAAAGTCCATTGCACAAATTTCCTGAGAATGCTGGCGTCTCAGGTCAGCATAGGTAGCACCCTGAATAATTCCAAATAAATTAGTCAGTGCACTTTTGACCGCCTTAGAACGTTTTGCCCAGAGCGTAGTAATACCTGAAGCCTCTTTTGCTTGTTCAAAACTACAAGGGTAAGGAACGCAGACATCGAGACACATCATAATATCCGAACCAAATGCCTCTTGCACTTCGATAACTAACTCGGGAGTAAATAAGTGGTAAGAACCATCAACATGCGATTGGAATTTTACGCCTTCCTCGTCAATCTTTCTTAATGTTGCCAACGAATAAATCTGAAAACCACCAGAATCGGTTACCACCGGTCGATTCCAACCGATAAATTTGCTTATGCCCCCAGCATTTTGGATTACTTCGTATCCAGGTCGGAGATAAAGATGATAGGTATTGCAGATAATCATCTCAACATCATTTTCAATCAATTCTTTCGGGGTGACGGTCTTGACTGTCCCTTGTGTGCCAACTGGCATAAACACCGGTGTTTCAACTTCGCCATTTGGTAAAATCAGTTTACCGAGTCGGGCTTGGGAGTCAGTTGCTTCTTTAGTAATTGTAAATATCATATTTCGTGTCAGGGCTCACGATTAGCTACTAACCAGTTTCCAGTTCAGAGAAACCACCCAAGTTTAATCGCATCGCTCTTTCCCGCACTATCGCATTTTCACCTAAGATTGAACCCTCCAAAAGAGCATTTTCAACATAAGCGCCGCGATTGATAATCGAATCTCTTATGATTGAACTACGAATCTCAACCTCCTCACTTATTGAGACAAAAGGTCCGATTACCGAATCTTCAATGTTCGCAGTATCGTCAATGTAAACTGGTGGGATAATTACACATTTTTCACGCGGTCGGAAATGATGCGTGTTCTGAAGTAAATAGCGATTGGTGGCAATCATCGCTTCGGTAGTACCACAATCTAACCAATATTCAACCGGGAACGCCCTGATTCTTATTCCTTCATCAATCAACTCTTGGAGTGCATCAGAGAGTTGATACTCGCCACGGGTTTTGCGTTCTTCCTTTATGATTTTTCTTAAGGAGTTGAAAAGGGGAGCCGCATCGGCGAAATAGTAAATTCCAACAATCGCTAAATTACTAACCGGCTCTGATGGTTTCTCGATAATTTTGCTGATATAGCCGTTGCGTTGTTCCACCACCCCGAACCGTCTTGGGTCATCAACTTTTTTCACCCCAATCAGATTCTCATCACCAATTAAATCTTTAATATTTAAATCCAGAATTGTGTCACCTAAAATAATCAAAATTGGTTCCGAACGGAAGTAATCAGCAACTCTTGCCACTGCATCGCCTAAACCTTGGGGATCTTTCTGCTCAATAAATTTAAATGGAACCTTATAATTTTTTTCAAGATAATCTTTTATTTGGTTGCCTTGGGCGCCAACAACGACAATTACTTCGGCTGGGTTAGCCGGCAACAGCCGGTCCATTAAATGGCCAATAATTGGCTTGCCGGCGACTGCAAGCAAAACTTTTGGGGTGGTGTGGGTGTGAGGTTTCAACCTCCTACCCTCACCAGCTGCTGGTATCACAACTTTAAACATTTTAACCTCCTTTTAACAAAAATTATACGCCCCGGTTTAGTCCATTCCTTCCTTTCTTAAAAAGAATTTTTAGGACTCAAAATAACTTTGTCCTTCGTTTAGACATCAATTCTTTCAGCTTATCAATTCGCCTTACCGGCAGAGGGTCAACTTTTCTTTCCCGCGCCAGATAATAACTTAATAAGTCACCTTGCATTATCAATGAGAAGATATGCGTTAGTAGACTTTTACCATCGGGCAAAAACTTTCGGGCTTTGAAAAAATTACCCTTGGTAATCGTTAGGGTTAAATTAGCTCTTAATTTATTTCTTTCAGGAGCATTTGGGTCAAAAAGGAGCAAAAGATAAGTCAACCTTTTTAAAGAGGTAGGCCCACCGATTCCTTCAATTTCATTGTGGCTAAATTCCGGGAGACAACTGGTATGAGCGACAATTTTTGCCAGTTCGTTAAATTCTTGCCGCCAACGATTGGCTACCGGGTTGAGTAAACGAGAAGTCGAGATAATGAAAGGTATTTTTTCATTTAAATCTTTTGCCAAACGTCGCGCGCGGACTCGATAAATCGAACGCCGGTCGGCAAGAACTTGGATCGTTTCGGTAATATCTCGGTCAAAACTACGCACAAGACCAAGTTTGGTGAGAATAATCAAAAACGGAATAAAGAGGTAACCAATTGCGGTGCGGGGTGGCATTGCCGCCGGAATCTTAACTACAACATCATTATGCCGAGCGGCAAATTCTAAGAGTTTGCCACCACTGGTAATACAAATCACCGGGCAAGAGATTTTTTTTGCCTCTCGGTAAGCAGTAAGCGTCTCCTCAGTATTGCCGGAATGACTAACCGCAAAGAAGAGACTTTGTTTGGTGACATAGGACGGTAACGAATAGTCTTTGACAATCATAGTTGGTATTGGCGAATAATAGGTTAAGAGGCTGGAAAGAATTTCACCGCCGATACCCGAACCTCCCATACCGGCAATTATAATATTGGCAATATTAGAAAAACGGGCAGGATAATTTTGAATTTTCTGCATCGTTTGCTTGGCAATTTTTCGAGCATCGCAAATTTGTTGTGGCAGCTCATAAATTAAATCAAACATTGAATTCATCTGCTCTATTTCCAAAGTGTTTTACCTCTAACTCTTTTAATAAAACTATTGTGCTTCATTTCGGCAGATGCCAGATTTTATTTAGGGTATTCTCAATTTTAATTTTATCAAATAACTTGGGAAACTTTTCGTTAATCTCTTTTTGTAGGTAACGGGTCACCTCTAACGGGGTATTTAATTCTTGAACGCGCTCAACCATCATCTTAGCTTTTCCGAAATCTAAGTTTCGAATTATCTCTTTGGCAAGTGGAACACTGGCTGGTGCCATCGAGAGTTCATCAATGCCAAAGCCGATTAGAATCACAATCCCTAAGGGGTCCGAAGCCAACTCACCACAAAGTCCAATCCAGATATTATGCCGGTGGGCAGCGTCGATAGTCTCTTTAATCAATTTTAGGACCGCGGGGTGGCTATGGTCATAGAGTTTAGCCACTCGTTCATTAGTTCGATCGACCGCTAAGGTATACTGAGTTAAATCATTGGAGCCAATCGAGAAGAAATTACACTCTTGGGCAAGCGCATCAGCTTTTAATGCGGCGGAAGGTACTTCAATCATGATACCAATTTCAATTTGGTTGTTAAACGGTATTTTCTGGGCGGTTAATTCCCCTTTAGCTTCATTCAATAAGATTTTGGCACGTTTTATCTCTTCTAAGGTCGCAATCATTGGAAACATAACTTTGACATTACCAATTGCTGAGGCACGCAGGATTGCTCGCAATTGGGTTTTAAAAAGTTCTTTGTCATCAAAGCAAACTCGGATGGCACGCCAACCCAAAAACGGATTCCCTTCGGTGTAGCCGGGAATAATTTTGTCACCACCTAAATCAAAGGTTCGAATAATCACAGGATAAGGTTTCATTGCGGTGGCGACTTCAGCAAATACATTATATTGTTCCTCTTCGGTTGGGGCACGGCGTTTTGATAGATATAGATATTCAGTTCGAAACAGACCAATACCCCGGGCGCCGTATTGACGGGCTTGAAAACATTCCGCAACGAACTCAATATTTGCCGAAAGGTCAATAAATTTACCATCCAAGGTGATTGGGTCGGCTTCTTTGAGTTGGAAGAGATATTTTTTGCGCCGTTCATTCTTTTCGATTTCTTGTTGGTAAAATTCAATTCGTTTTTCGGTTGGGTCAAGAATCACAATCCCCCGAAAGCCATCAAGAATGACGGTCTCACCGGAATTGAGATGTTTTTTAATGTTTTCCACACCCATTACGGTTGGAATCTCTTTGGCTTTGACTAAAATCGCACTGTGGGCGGTTTTCCCTCCCGTCTCAGTTACAACTCCCAACACTCGATTTTTATCTAAGAGTGCTGCCTCGGATGGTAATAAATCATGGGTGATGAGAATCGAACTGTTTCGAATCTCATAGATTGATGGCAATTCTTCTTTAAGTAACTTCCTTAGGACTCGATTGGTAACATCTAAGATATCAACAAATCGTTCTCGAAAGAAGGCGAGTGACGAACCAGCAACCGGGGCCGCAAGTTTTTTACACACCTCAGCATAAGCATACTCGGCATTAAGTTTTTTAGTTTGAATAAACCTTTTCGTTTCGTCGATTGTGGTTCGGTCTTTAAGCAAAGCGATTTGGATGGCAATAAATTCAGCAAGGTCACGCCCCATTTCCCGTTTAACTTGGTCGTATAATTGTTTCAAGTCTTCTTCGGTTTCAGCAACCGCCGACTCAAAACGACTAATTTCCGAAGGAATTTCTGAATCCGAAATTGGACGAGCATTCAATTGGGGAAAAAGATTCTCATAGATAAATACCTTGCCAATGACATAACCTGGTGATACCGGGATTCCCCTCAAAATTCGTTCTTTTTTTTGCATCTAACTACCTAATAACACGGCTTTTAAAGCTTTAAATGCTTTTTCTTCGTCCTTTCCTTTCACCTCTAAAATTACTTCACTGCCTTTCTCGGCGGCTAAAGTTAAGATGGCTAAGATACTTTTGCCATTTACCCAAATACCGTCTTTGCAAAGTCGAACCGAAGATGAAAATTTCTCCGCGGTTCTGACGAACTCTGAAGCCGGACGAGCATGGAGTCCAACTTCATTTCTAATTATAATCTTTTCGCTTATCATAAAATTATATAAGTTTCCTGTAATTTGACAAAAATCTTGCACTGAAAATTTGGCAAAGTAGCCCCTGGTAGGTATATAAATTACTATATGCAACCAGAGAAAGAAGGCTACTATGCTTAAAATTATATCGCCAGCCAAGGCTGTAGTCAAGTTTTCGAATTTCATCAAAAATAATCTTACCGAAAAAGAATTGTTTAATCATAATTAGACTTTCTAATAATCCTGTTGAAAAAAAGGTTCTCCTGGTATAAATACCAACCTAAGGAGAACCCAATAACAATACCAGAAGGAATATACAAAATGAAGACTAAAAGGTCAATAATCGAAGCCAATACCCCTAATACCATCCGGCAGCAAAAAGATAAAATCAGCATTTAGTCCAACTCACCCTACCTCTACCGTAGAATATCGACTCATACCTTTAAATAACTTCGGAAAGATCTGTTATGTTCCCCAGGGCATTAGACTTATCGCTCTTTATACCCATCACCGAGGGCGGAAGAAAACTTATATCCAAGAATTATCCCATCTCGGAAAATCCTATGGGTGCCAATCAAGTTTTACTTTATACAAACGCTCTTGATTCTAAAGCACTAACCCAAGAAAACCAAAATCATTAAGCTCATCACCACCGCCATCGAAATCAAAAAGAAACTGTTAAAGATTAGTTCAGCTACAGTAGACAGAATTTTAAGACCGCTAAAGTTGTCGGCGCTATAATACTGAGCAAGCACGATTAATTTTGGACCAATTGAATAGGTTCGTTGAATTCTTCCGATGTTTCCGAGGAAGCGAAGAAAATACGAACTTATAAAGATTCATTGTTTTACTTGAAGATTGTTGACGGAATCATTAGAGAGCTTAACGAAGTGTATCTTAATAAATACGAGGAGGAAAATGATTGATAATTCTTTAGTTTGCTTTATAAATCTTAACATAATTTGGATAAGAGCTAATATGATGAAATACGTTAGTTTATTATCTGCAATTGTTTACAGATTCCAGTATTATTGGATAGCTTCGGGAAGAGATATTAGTAGAGGTTTGGTTATTCAAAGAAGGTAAAGTATTGCCCAGCGACTTGAATAGCCATAAATCATTTTGTCGCTGAACCATTTGAACAATTTTGAACTTTTAGTCAGTCCACGGACACGGTCAACGGCTCCCGAATAAAAATATCAAAATGACTTTCATTTTATTGAAACACCTTTAAACGCTTATTTTAATTTTTTAAGGTTTCATCTAAGTTATTGATTTTGCAAGCCAATCGGGCTATTGACATATCATCAGGGGCTAGCCCCTGGCTACCCCCTATGCTGTATCGGGGATAGAGGCGGGGGTAGGTTTTAGGTTAGTCTGGTTGGTAGCCAACCGAGTTAGTTCTGGTTATGGTTGGCGGGTAGGTTCAAAGATTGA
>JBDRUX010000051.1:0-17584 GCA_039801565.1 Caldifarciminota bacterium | reverse complement strand
TTTTTCATAATCATTCTAATTGGCTATCTTTTAAGTAAGGTTATGAATTTAACCTTATTGGGTTGGCTTGACCGGCTATTAGGGGCAATATTTGGATTAGTGGCAGGATTAATCTTTGTCTGGTTACTTTTAGTCTTAGCGATTACAGTTCAACCAAGCAGTCAACGCCAACTGGCAAAGTCTTCGCTGGCGCCTCGGATTTTGGAGGCAGGACAAAAAGTATCCGGACTACCACTATATAAGAAGGTTAGCAAAAAATACTTGACTTCAGTTCCTAATTCTTTATTATGGAATGGACAATTAAATAGTTTACAAAGGCGGAGCTTTTTAATCTAACTTAAAAGTTAGAGAAAGGAGGCATAATGAAAAAGCTCGCAGCACTATGCCTGATAGCCGCAATCTTCTTAGTATTGAGCTGTCAGGAATCTGCTCAGGTCAAGGCTGAAAGGGAAAAGATGGCGGAACAGATAAAGGCGCTGGAAGGCAAAGTCACCGAACTCGGTGCGAAAGTTGAGCAACTGACCGCTGATTATACAAAGCATTACGAGGAATTCCATGCCAAAAAAGCGCCAGCGAAACCCGAAAAACCTGCGCCAAAGGCACCCGCCGTAAAACCACCGACTCGGAAGTGAGAGGAAAATGAGATACCTAATAGCCTTATTAGCACTGGTTCTTCTGGTGCTGGTTGGTTGCGAATCAATTGAAGCACCAGAAAAGCCAAATGTTACCTATGCCCCGATTGATAATGGAGCAAAATTGAGACTCACTTGGCCAGCAGTTACCGATGCGGATGGTTACTATATCTACCTTGATGGAACAAGGGATACAACAATTACTGGTACCGGAACAATTACCTATGATGTCACTACCCCGGCAAAGAAAATTGAAGTATCAGCCTATAATGGCAGTAAAGAAGGAGAAAAGTGGGAGCTTGACTTAACACCGGTACTGACTACATCGTTGACTATTTATGGTATTTCCGATCCCGACCCAAATCACCCGAGCGGCATTAGTTTCACTGCCACTGGAACAGCGGTTGGTGTTTCGGTAAGTCAAAGTGCGAGCGATGTTGATTACTATTTAGACGATGTAAACTTTGGTACTGGTATGTGGTTTGCGTCACCAAAAGATAGGCCGACTCCAATTAATAACCGAGGCAATGTTGTTCAAGAAAACGCAACAACCGACTTTGATGCGCTTGACATCGCTGCTGCACCAGGGAACTATATATCAAGGGTTTCCCTAAGTGTGAATGATGTCCGTTCGATTTGGTTGGACCGAAATGATAACGGTTATGATGCTACAGACTACTTTGGCAAAATCAAAATCGAAAATATCGAGACCGCTACTGCAAAGGTAACACTTAAAATCGCATTTCAGAAAGTTCCTGGTTTACGTTGGGTAGTAACCCCATAAGCTAAACTCCCAGAAACTAAGCCCCGAGGTCGACTCGGGGCTTTTTATTTTTGAAAAAAACACCTTTGACAAATCCTTAAATTTTAATAAAATGAAAGATTAAATCAGGTCTTAGAAAAGTCATAAGACTTGATAAACAAGACTTTTTGTAAGTCTCAATATTTATTAACATAAGGAGGCATTATGCTACAAGAATTTAAAAATGAAGGTTACATTGATTTTTCTAAGGAAGAGAATCGGCAAAAGATGCTTGAAGCCTTAGATAAGGTTCATTCTGTATTTGGTAAGGAGTACGACTTAATCATTGATGGTGAAAGGGTGAAGGCAAAGGATAAATTCAATTCTTATAACCCATCAGAGAAGGACGAAATCGTTGGAGTTTTTCAAAAAGCAACCGAAAAGGAAGGCGAAAAGGCGATTCAAGCAGCGTTGAGACGATTTGAAAACTGGCGATTTGTCCCAGCTACGGAAAGAGCAGCGATTTTGTTGAGGGCGGCTAATATTATGCGTCAGAAAAGGTTCGAAATCGATGCCTTGATGGTCTATGAGGTCGGTAAAAATTGGCTGGAAGCGGACGCTGATACTGCTGAGGCGATTGATTTCTTAGAATTCTACGCCCGAGAGGCAATCCGATATGCCCAGCCTCAACCATTAACACCCTATCCTGGCGAATTGAATGAACTTGAATATATACCATTAGGGGTTGGAGTGGTCATACCACCTTGGAACTTTCCTTGTGCGATTATGGTCGGAATGACCTCGGCGGCTTTGGTTACCGGTAATACCGTGGTTTTAAAGCCATCCAGTGATTCACCAACCATCGCCTATAAATTTATGGAAATCTTAGAACAGGCTGGAATGCCACCTGGAGTAGTCAATTTTATAACCGGACCAGGTGGTGGGGTTGGTAATTACTTAGTTGGCCATCCGAAGACGAGGTTCATTTCATTTACTGGTTCAAAAGCGGTTGGTTTAGGGATTGTTGAATTGGCTTCGAAGACTCAGCCCGGTCAAATTTGGATAAAGCGAGTGATTGCCGAAATGGGTGGTAAGGATGCAATCATTGTCGATTCTGAAGCGGATCTGAATGATGCCTGCACCGGGGTTATAACTTCTGCCTTTGGCTTTCAAGGTCAAAAATGTTCCGCCTGCTCCAGACTAATCCTTGATGCCAAGGTCTACGATTCATTTCTACCAATGATTGTTGAAAAGGCAAAAGCAATCAAGGTTGGACCAACTAAAGATTATAATAACTATTTGGGTCCGGTGATAAATCAAAAGGCATTTGAAAGTATCTTAAATTATATCGAGATTGGTAAAAAAGAAGGCAGACTCTTATGCGGCGGTGATAAGGCAGGTGGCAATGGTTATTTTATCCAGCCAACAATTATTGCTGATGTGAAACCGGATGCTCGGATTGCTCAGGAAGAGATATTTGGTCCAGTTTTAGCAGTGATTAAAGCTAAAGACTTTGATGATGCTTTAACCATTGCCAATAATACGGAATATGGTTTAACCGGAGCGGTTTATACGAAAAATCGCGAAAAGATTGCAAAAGCGAAAAAACTTTTCCATTGTGGCAATCTCTATTTCAACCGCAAATGCACGGGTGCCTTAGTTGGCGTCCATCCTTTTGGTGGGTTTAATATGTCGGGAACTGATTCTAAGGCAGGGGGCAGAGATTATCTCCTATTATTCCTGCAGGCAAAAGCAATATCAGAAAAACTATAGAAAGGATAGCGATGAACCCAAAACGAAAAAGAGTGATCATAATGGGAGCAGCGGGTAGGGATTTTCATAACTTCAATGTCTTTTTCCGCGAAAACGAAGATTATGAGGTTGTTGCCTTTACCGCATCTAACCAAATTCCTAACATCGCCAATCGCACCTATCCGAAAGAACTGGCAGGTAACCTTTATCCGCAAGGTATCCCAATTTACCCAGAATCTGAGTTGATTGATTTAATCAAGCGCCATCGGGTCCATATTGTGGTCTTTGCCTATTCCGATGTCTCTTTTGAATATGTTATGGATAAAGGTGCTGCGGTTTTAGCCGCTGGTGCCGACTTTTGGCAATTAGGACCCCGTGCCACCCAACTAAAATCCAAAAAGCCGGTGATTGCAATTTGTGCGGTCAGGACTGGAGCTGGCAAGAGTCAAACAACCCGGAGAATTTGCGAAGTGTTAAAAGAGATGGAAAAGACATTTTGTGTGGTTCGCCATCCAATGCCTTACGGTGACTTCAAAAGGCAAGAGGTTCAAAGATTTGAAACATTGGAGGATTTGGATAAATATAATTGCACGATTGAAGAGCGAGAAGAATTCGAACCCCACATTATGCGCGGTACCACGGTCTTGGCTGGAGTTGATTATGCCAAGATTTTGCAAGAGGCGGAAAGAGATTTTGAAATCATACTTTGGGATGGTGGCAATAACGATTTTCCATTCTATAAACCGGATTTATTGATTGTGGTGGTTGACCCTTTGCGACCCGGTCACGAAATGAATTATTATCCCGGTTCGGCTTTATTCCGTGCTGCTGATGTCTTGGTAATAAATAAAATGGATTCAGCACCAGCTGAGAATGTTGCTCAGGTTAAAGGTAATATTCAAAAATGCAACCCAAAAGCAATTGTGGTCGAAGCTCATTCCACTTTATCGGTTTCGGATGAGGCTTTAATTCGGGGTAAACGGGTTTTAGTGATTGAAGATGGACCAACTCTGACCCACGGTGAAATGAAATTCGGTGCTGGCACAGTGGCTGCCCAGCGGTTTGGTGCTCAAGAGATTATTGAACCGATGCCATTTGCAGTTGGTTCAATTCTTGATGCCTATGAGAACTATCCCCATCTGAAAAAGGTGCTACCAGCTCTGGGTTATGGTGTTGAGCAGATAAAAGAGTTGGAAGAGACAATTAATCAAGCATCAGCGGATTTGGTGATTGCAGCAACCCCAGTGAATTTAACTCGGATTCTAAAGGTCAATAAGCCAATGGTTCAAGTTGAATACCGGTTAAAGGAAGTATCGAAGCCGGATTTAAAAGAGATTGTGACCGAATTTTTAGCCAAAAGGGTATAAACCAAAATTTTAAAGATTAGTAGAATGTAGGGCAACTCCTCATTCTTTCCATTCTTAACCACGGATGCACGCCGATAGCTATATTTCTATCCGTGTTCATCTGCGTTTATCTGGTTCAGTGTCCATCCGCGTCAATCTGTGGTTTCAATTCTTCTTGGTAATGCAAATGGTGATTCCATTTATGAGATAGGTCTTAAAATTTTTGGGAGAAACTCCAAATAACTCTCGAAATCGTTCCGAGCATACAAGAGATTAATCAGGTAAATTGCAATTTTAAAGCGACAATTTTATATTCGCTAAGGGAATTGGATTTACTTAAACCTTTTAAAGTAAATTATTGACAAGCGCCAAAATTTGTTAAATTACGATTGTTGGTATGACGCTAAATGAACTAATCGTTGGAAGTTATAATTACGGTGAATCAGTTCTCTTGAATTTACATCAAAGTTGGTTGGATGCTGGTAAATCACCAACCTCTAATTCTTGGGCACAAGTAGTATTGACACGGTGGCTGATTCTGGTATTATCAATTAAGGAGATGATACGATGGGTAGAATTATAAAAGAGATTGAAATTGAGGGTCAACCAGCTTTTGCCCTTTTCGATACTGGCTCAACAAACACTTATATTGAGAGAATTCTGATTGAAAATGTTCCGAAGCGGTTAGTTCCTGAGTCTTATAAAGTAGCTATGGGTGGCGAGACAATAGAGGTAAAAGAAGTTTGTACCGTAATCGGAAGGATTGAAGGTTTATCGTTTGATACTGAGGCAATTCCAGTAAAAGAAATCGGTCAAATCGACGGCAAAAAGGTTGGGGCAATCATCGGAGCGTTAACGATGGAGAAATGGGAGATAAGATTAGACCCGAAAAATGGAACATTAGATTTAACCGGTCTTCGGCGTCGTGAATTTACCGAATATTATACTACTAAACGTTGAGACGATGGCAAATTTTATTAGATTAAAATGACAATGCCAATCTTGCAACAGACCTTTAAAATTGAAATCAATGACAAAGAGTCATTTTTAAAATATCCTCAAAATTATAAAGAAAGAAATAGTAACCCCCAAAACACCAAAAGAGGCGTTTGAAGAGGCTGAAATTTTTTATCAGAATGCCAAAGAAGTTTTAAAGAAGAGTCCGATTAAGTTTGGAGCATTCGAGAAACCAAAATATGTCAAAGAGGCTTCAGCAATGGAGTATTTAGCGGCGCTAAGGTCAATTGACGGCTATCTTTTGTCAAAGGGTTTTCTTCCTCAGAATTTGCCGACCTCAATTAAGGAATACGAAGATGCGCTCGCAAAAATACCGCAAAATGGAAAGCTGTTGGTTGCGTTAGAAATAGCTTATCAGGATTTGCATATTTTTGGATATTACCGAGACGGTGTCGGGGTGGAGATGATAAAAGAAGGCTTTAGCAAAGTAAAATTTATCATTGATACACTTAAAAAGATAACTAATAAAGCGATTAGACTGCAAATGCAACAACGAAACTATTGACAGGTTCAAAACAATTTGGTTAAATTTTATCGGTTAGTATGATATCAAATAATCGTATTGCCGGAATCAGCATAAATCGCGGTAATTTGGTTTTCTTAAATTTATATCAAAATGGTTTGGGATTGATAAATCACGAACCACCAGTCACCAACCACAAGTCCCTGACTTTTCGGCACAAGTCTTGCACAGACATTAGTAGGATGAAAATTATTGACAAGCAGTTAGTTTTAAGTATCATCCAACTATGAAGAAGAGGGTTATCATTCCTAAAACACCTAAAGAGGCATTTGCCGAAGCCGAACTTTTCTACAAAAATGCCAGAGAGACATTAGCGAAAAGTCCGGTTGAATTCGGAATCATTTACCAAAAGCCAAAATATGTTAAAGAAGCATCGGCAATGGCTTACTTAGCGGCATTAAGGGCGATTGATGGCTATCTACTTTCCAAAGGAATCGCTCCTAAAAATTTACCCACTTCGATAGGTGAATATGAGAATGCGATAATGAAGATACCTCAGAACGGTCGAGTTTTAGCCGCTTTAGCTGCAGTTTATCAAAATCTTCATATCTTTGGATATTATCGTGGCGGAGTTGAAGTCGAAATGATAAAATCTGGGTTCAACAATGCCCGACTAATCATTGATACGCTTAAAAAGATAACCAATAAGAAAAACGATTAGACTAAAAATGGTGATAACGAAACTATTGACAGGTTCAAAAAATTTGGTTAAATTTTATTGGTTAGTATGATATCAAATAATCTTATCGCCGGAAATAGCATAAATCGTGGTAATTTGGTTTTCTCAAATTTATATCAAAAATGGTTTGGGACTGATAAATCACGAGCCACCAGTCACCAACCACCAATCCCTGATTTTTCGGCACAAGTCTTGCACAGACAGACAGAACTAAATTCTCTAAACAATTTAAAATTTCATTCCGTGTTCATTGCTTGGTCTTTTGTCCTTGCGAGGCGAAGCCGAAGCAATCTCAGTCCGAGATTCTTCACTTCTCTCAAAAATGATATGAATAATTCGATAAATTTGTTATCCCCGTTAGAAATTACCCAATTTTCTTGGTGCTTACCCGAAGTAAACATTAAGACAGGTTGGTTTCAGGGATTTCTAACGGGTTTATCATTCGCGAAATTCGTTTATCAGAAAGGAGGTGATTATCTTCAAAACGAGTCATATTTTGTAACCGCCGATTTAATTTCAGCAAATTCGGTTCTATAAAAGACATCAAAATAACTGAAAGGAGGTTTAAGATGTCTACTCAACTAAAATCTAATTTAGTATTTTTCCTCGCAAGTTTGCTCTCGTTCCTTCCATTTGCCTCGTTCGCCCAGACTGGGCGGACCGCGGTCACAAAAGTAGAACGGGTCAAAAAATCTGTTGGCGGATGCATTTTGGGAGGTGGCGGTCCAAGGTACATTCCTGTGCGAGGCTCAAGCCCGATAGGCGCTTGCTTGTTTGGTTATGGCCGTGAGGCTATATACTTCCGGCTGAATGGCGACGACGCACAAGTCATTACCGGTTTGGGAAGAAGTGAAATCATACAATCTTTACTGCCTAGCTACCGTGTTCGGCCGGAACTCAGGAACATTTTTTCCTCAAACCCAAGAGCCCTTGCGAAGCTTGAAGATTTCGACCGTAGAGTTGCTGCTGGTGAAAATATGTGTTGCATTGCGGTACCAATATACTATCTCGGACTTGTACCACTCGTTTACGGAGCGATAAGGAACAACAAGCCAATACTCTACAGTAGCATTGCCGTATGCGGTGTCAGTCTTACAATATCTTGGATAGGCAGATTTAGTGCAACTGCTGCCTTCAACTTGCTGGACGAAGCTATTGATATCTACAATTTGGAAAAGTAACGATCGCCATCTGGCAATTCTATTAATATCAGTAATTCTCACAAACTCGATGAGCGGGATGTTGAGCTTTCTACCAATAGTTCAGGCCGCAACTGTACCTCCAACAGATACAAACGCTATTGACTTGCGTTATAACATTACACACATATTAAACCATAACATCTTAGGTCTCTTCTTTATCTTTCCAAACATAGAAGGGGAATGGCTGTTAGGGCAAAAAAACTCCTTCGCACTCGGGACATATACTATCATTGGAGACCCTGGTGGTATCAGATTTGGATACCGACGGTACATCCCAGCTGCGGTACCCTCGGGTATGTTCGTTGGAGCTGGCTTGAACTTGTCAGCAAATGGATCAGCTATGTTTATTGGACCGCGACTTGAGTTCGGCTACAGCCAATGGTTCTTCGGTTGTCTAGGGAAGCTTCGAATTTTACCGAGCGTCGAATTGGCGTTCTATTATCCACTGTTAGATAGCGACACTAAGGGTGTTTGGTGGTTAAGTAACTTTCTGCCAGAAAAAGGATTTATGCTTGGCTTATCGTTTGGCATTGGTTGCGGATGGTAGGGAATCGGTTCCGCTTAATGGCACGAGGGAATTTTTAAGAGATGACATAGAACTATTGGGTATTTGGCTAAAAATTGTCTTTATTCACTTTAAAGTCTAGCTGAAAGTATCAGTTAAAGGATAACCAAAAAAACAATTTGACGTAATGTCCAAATCTATGATAGAAAATTTGGAAAGGAAATGGTTATTTTTTAAAAATCGTTCATTAATTGGTGGCACCGAGCCGGATACTAAAATTGTCTGTTAGTAGGTGGAATATAGGAATGAGGACAAAATTGGCAAAGGCCGTAAACTGTCAACTCGTGTCTATTTCTATTGTCTTGAAGCCGGTGGATTCACAGCGACAAAGAAGATGGTGAAGACCGAGTGAATTCGGAAATCGGTCGAATCGACTCTTCGTCTTCGATTAGACTCGAGAATTCGGAAGGCGGAATTTAAAGAGTAAGCGACTTTATCAGTCAAAGGCAGAGGGTAGAGAACAGGCTAAAACGAGATTCTTCGCTTCGCTCAGAATGACAATAGGGCGGGGAGAATTTCCCGCCATTTTTAGTTTATTGATTTAACTGGTTAATAAGAAGTTTAAAAACTACGCCCGCTTTCTGATTTCTTGGCGGAGGCTTTCAGTTTCGGTCTTTACAAGGTCAGCAAGATATTTAAGAGTTTCGTTAATCCGCTCCAGAATTACACCGTGTTCTTTTAACATCCTTTTAATCATACGACCGTTAATGAAAATTGTGTAGAAAGCTAAAAGAACTGCAAGAATAGAGGCAATTCCTCCTAAATAAGCAATGGTCATTTCCATAACTTATGATAAATAGAATTACCAAAAAGTCAAGGGTCAAAATCTGTGATTGGTTTCGTTTCACTCAACCTATGCTACGCATTTCGTGTTCGTTTGCCGTGAACCGTTGAAAAATAATGCAGGCGGAGAGAAATCTCCGCCTTTAAAATTTATATTAGCATAACTGTGACTTGACTTTTTTATTGTCGCTAGTATAATAAATTTATGGTAATTTTCTTCGCAGTAACATCGGTGGTTTTGGGCATTGGTTCAGTAGTTATCGCTATTCTTGGTATTATCTTCGCAACTTCTTTGGCAAAACGAACTGATAAATTGATTCAAACTGAAGACGAAAGAGCAAAAAAATTGATTGAACACACACAAGAACTGATTGCAGATGGTAATCGCCGCACTCAAGAATTGATCGATAGGATGGACCGTCGGATGGAAGAAGGGAATCGCCGTACTCAGGAGATTTTACAACACATCGCCGATTTGATGGTTGCCCATAGATAAACAGAGTTTATTTCTATCGTCTCGAAGCGGTCGCAAACACTGCGACGAAAAAGATGGTAAAAATGGAATAAGAATTAGCCACAGAGACACAAAGACACAGAGAAAATTTAACCGTCATTCAAGATTCAAGGGCGGGGAGAAATCCCCGCCTGATTACTTCAGTCCAAGTTGTTTTCTTATTAGTTCACAAAGGGAATTTTTTATTTCAGTATGTCGGGGAATAGGTGCTTTTCTGCCATTTTGGGGGTTTAAGTATATGTCATGATTTCTGCCATGTCGCTTTAAATAACACCCTTTATCAACCAGTTCCCGAATGAATTCATTCCGCTTCACACCTCAACCTTTAATTCTTTAGTCTGAATTTGCGCAAACGGCAATGTTTCTTCTTCGGTCATTAGCTTATAAACCTCGCGGATATTTTCTTCCAATTCTTCAAGCGTTTCACCTTGGCTGAATACCCCCGGTACTTCTTTAAGTCTTCCAACATACCAACCTTCATCAATCCAATATTCAAGTGTGAAATATCGCTCCATAGTTTTATTATATAAAGAATAATAAATAAGTCAAGTCCTAAGAAAAATTAGAGATAACCGAATCTAAAATGATTATTTTCCGTCTTGAAGCGAGGCACAGCGAAGCGTCGATGGAGCAAAGCGACATCAATTCACCGCGACGAAAAAGATGGTAAAAATGGAATAAGAATTAGCCACAGAGATACAAAGACACAGAGGAAGATTTAACCGTTATTCAAGATTCAAGGGCGGGGAGAAATCCCTGTCAGTTTTATTCACTTAAAAGCCATTTCCATAAGGGCAGGAATTTTATTCGCTTGCCTTTCATTTTTTCTTCCGTTTCGTAGTCCGCGGTAATTATTATTAAGCGATTGCATTGTAAGACATTACTCGCGCGCAAAAGAGCAGTCGTCTCGCGTCTTTTGGTCTCAAAGTCTTCAACATCATATGCGACCTGAAGCAACATTTCTGGTTTCAATCCCTTTTTAATGACAAAATCAACCTCCCGTTGTTTTTCATCCCGCCAATAAAAGATTTCGTCTTCTTTGAAGCGCCTCTGTAATTCTTGGAAAACGACATTTTCGTAAAGGCGACCCAGATTTTTGGAGAATTTTAAAGAGAGGGTGGTGATGAAGCCGTTGTCAATAAAATAGACCTTTCTTGGATATTGGAGTTGGTTTTTTATTTTATAAGAAAAAATTGGCAAGGACTTAAGAAAATAGGCAGTTTCAATATGAGCCAAATAATGACAAAGCGTCGTTTTACCAATTTTAAACCCAGTACTTTTCAGATTATTGTAAAGACGATTCGTCGTAAAAATGGTAGAATTCAAGAGAAGTTGCAAGAGTCCTTTTAATCCTTCTTCATTTTTTATTTTAAACCGC
The DNA here is from genome assembly GCA_039801565.1 of Caldifarciminota bacterium. GTDB lineage: Bacteria > Hydrothermota > Tepidihabitantia > Tepidihabitantales > JAOUPE01 > JBDRUX01. The sequence goes on along the minus strand of JBDRUX010000051.1, from coordinate 6,451 downwards.
TCGATAATATCTCTTCTTACCACCGTTGCATAATATTGCTGTAAAATCTCGGTCTTTTTTAACTCTTCGGCTAAGACCACTTCTGGCATTCCGCCATAATGAAGGTATTCATTCAATGCCCGCATCATTGTCGCTTTTTGATTTTCTAAATAGGGAAGATTTTTTAAGTCGAGTTCGATATTTTGGAACTTTAAGAATTCACGAAAAGATAAAGGGTAGACTTTGACCTCTAAACAGCGTCCACGCAATTCGGTCGGAATTTCTTTAGAAGACATTTTAGAGGATGAACCGGTAACAAAGAAATTTATCGCTTCCTTATCATAAACCCGTCGTAACCATTTACTCCAATCCGGAATGGTTTGAATCTCATCCAAAAAGAGATAACTCGGCAGGTGTCCTAAGGTCTCTTTAATCGTCGGCAAGAGGGCAGTTAAAAACTCGGTTCTTGGCGGAATCCTTTCATCTTCAAAATTGATGTATAAGACATCTTTTCTATCGGTTTTGCCTAATAGATTATCAATTAGTCCGAAAACTAAATAAGTCTTTCCCACCCGCCGAAAACCAGTGATGACGATTACTTTCCTGACCGTTAAGTTTAAATAATTTGATAAGTTAACTTCCCGAGGAATTATCCTGGGCAACTTTCTTTCTTGCCACTCAAAAATTATCGGTTTAATAATCTCTTTCATAGTCTGAAAAATATATAAAATCGGACTACTTACAGTATAACTAATCGAAAATGGAAAGTCAAGCATTCTTTGCTTGTTATGAAGAAGATGGAGTGAAATCCGTGATTGGTCTTGTTTCACTTAACCTATGCTACGCATTTCGTGTTCGTTGAGCGTGAACCGTTGAAAATAATACGGGCGGGGAGAAATCCCCGCCTGATTTCAAACTTCCCTTATCTAATTTGAAATTATTTGGATAACGAAAATTGGAATTACTTGAGCGCTTCTTCTTTTATCTCCACCGGTAATAAGGCTCTGAGGTCAAGATGTTGGGATGCGGAAAGAATCTCGATTCCAACTACTTTCCCTTGTGCATCAAGGTCAATAGTAATGTCTTCGTCGACATCCTTACCAATGACTTTTCCTGCCTCACCTAATTTCAGATAAAGCAAATCATATTTTGGGTCATAAGTAATCCTCATTTTTACCTCCATCTTCCATAATATACTTTTACGGTAATGACGACAATGTCACCGTTCTCCATAACATAAATTACCCGAACTTTCTTCTGAGAATAAGATTTTCCAAGCCACTCTTTCCCATAATCAAAAACCATTTCTTTGGCTTTTCTACCTTTCTTGGCTGCAACTTCAGTTCCTTTTGAAAGAACCGCTTCGATTTCATTTTCCGTTGTTCCTCTTTCCACTACTCGTTCTTGAGCGTGAACTATTTTGTAATTTAAAGTATATTTTTAATTAATCTTTTTCTAAGAAAGTAACGATTGCCTTGGCAAAGTTATCAAAATCCGCTAACCGATTTTGGAGTAAATCATATACTAAATTATGGTCTATGCCAAGATATTCATGAACTAATATATTCCGAAATCCAATCATTCCTTTTATCCGTTCGCCCAAAGCTTTCGGTATTATTTTGCTTTTTGACAAAGTGACGAAAATATTTTCTTCCTCGTCTGGTACTGACAAGTTTTCTTGGGCGATGAGGTAATTAGCAATATCAATACAAGTTTGTATTGCTACCTGAAAATTCCGCTCAACTAATTCTTGGTAATCTTCATTGGCAAGATAATCGGCTCGGCTAATTTTTGCGAATCGCTTTAATTTATTGACCGCGCGGTCAAGTCTTCGCAGTCGCGCCTCAATAACCTTTTTATCCAAGACCATAAGCCTTTATCTTCTTTTTTAAGTTTTGGGAATGAAATTCGAAATATCTTTTATAATCATAGTATAAACCCATTGATTTAGCCTGAAATGATACTCTTTCTTTAGAATCCGACTCGTAAATTAATAACCCTTTTTGGAAAACCTGAGCCCTTAAAAGAAGATTGACTGAATTTAATATCACCACATCAACTTTTCTTTTCAACAAACTCATCAAATCAGTGATAATAGCAATTCGATAGGTTAATTGATTTTTTATGAGATTTTCTTGGCAAATCAAGGCGATGTCAATATCGCTCCCTTTTCTAACCTTGCCAGTTATTAATGAGCCAAAGATATAAGCAGCAATGATTTCAGGGCGATGGGCAAAATAATCGGTTAACTTGGCAAGCGTTTCTTTTTTAAGTTTATTGGCAATCATAAATTAATTTTATTCTATTTTACTTCGAAGTCAATGCGTTGCGTGCGTGATTATGTGAGCCAAGAGATAGGTTTGCTCATTTTTAGAGCGCCGAGAAGATGGAGTGAAATCCGTGATTGGTTTCGTTTCACTCAACCTATGCTACGCATTTCGTGTTCGTTGACCGTGAATCGTTTAAAAATAACAAGGGCGGGGATTTTTCCCCGCCCTGATTATTAAAAGTCCGACTTTTAAAAGTCTTGGACTATTGACCTATCGTTTCTTACTCGGCTTGAAGTATTTTATATCGTTAATTGAGCCGGTTCTCTGGGTGGCTGGTTTTAAGACCGCTTCTACACGCATATCAATGCATAATTCATCAATTTCACATTCACCCAGACGATGCATTAGATTAGTTGAAGCGCCATCCAATTGAATCAGTCCCACTATCTCGGGCTTAGGCAAAGGATTGCCATCAACATCCACATAGACCAAAGTAAAAGAGGTTAGAGTGCCAGTTAAACCAACATCAACCATCTTGTCTAACTTGGCAAAACACCGCTCGCAATACATTTTTGGTGGCACATAGACATAATCGCAATTTTCACAACGCACACCAATTATTTTTCCTTTATCCTTGAGGGTGCGGAAGAATTTTTCACCAGCAATGCCCATCGTATAAAGACTCTCGACCGGTAATTCGCCATACCAAGGTTTGGCATTAAGAGCTTTAGTGATTCGGGTTTTGAATGCCATCTTTGTCTCCTATTTTATTGGTTTGAAGTACTTAATATCGGTTATAGCGCCGGTTCGTTCGTTTTCCGGTCGCCAGACCGCTTTCACTTTCATCCCTCTTGTTACTTTCTTGGGGTCAATTTCCGATATGAGATGCATTATACCCATTCCTGGTGATGCGCCATCAATTTCAATCACCGCTGGAATTTGCGGTTCGGTTAACCGTTCCATATTCCAAGCCACATAACAGAGCGAGAAGGTATTGACAGTCCCGGTGTCTTTTAGATAGACCCATTCGTCCATCGGCTTAAAGCACCACTCACAAAAGATTCTCGGTGGCACAACGATTCGATTGCATTTATGACATTTAATCCCAATTATTCTACCATTCTTCAGTTCCGATAAGTAGCGACCAATCGCAATCCCACAGTCCCAACCGTATTTAGCATTGGCAGTCCATTTCTCGGTTAATATCTTCTTCTGTTTAAAGTCTTGACTGGAAAGTCCAGTCCCCATTAAATCTTTAGCCGTAAGCACATTTCCTCCTTATATTCCTAAGACAATCACCGTACCAACTTGCATCAGGTCGCCCCAGGCTTGCGCCAAGCCGCGTTTTGCCTTACGCGCAATCTGTCGTTTACCAGCTTCGCCTCTTAACTGCCAGAAGATTTCCGCCACTTTCATTAAGCCAGCAGCAGCAATTGGATTGCCAACTCCTAATAGACCACCGGACGGACAGATTGGTAGTTCGCCATCCCGTTCGGTCTTACCTTCAGCCGTGATGATTGGTGCTTCACCTTTGCCACAGAGCATTAAACCTTCCATATGATGTAATTCCTTATAGTCAAACGGGTCATAAGGTTCAGCGACATGAATCTCGTGCGCTGGGTCAGTAATGCCTGCCATCTTATAAGCCATTCGGGCTGCCACTTCAACATAACGGGGATAGCATAAGTCACGATTTGTCCAATAGGCAGTATCCAATGCCCAGCCAACTCCTTCGACCCAGACTGGTTTACTGGTTACCCTTCGTGCCACATTCTCATTGGTCATCACAATTGCCACTGCACCATCCGAAACCGGGCTAACATCCAATCTTTGCACGGGCCAAGCCAGGACTTCGGAATTGAGAATATCTTCAATCGTCACCTTTTCAGCAATTTGGGCTGCAGGATGGTCTAAGGCGTTCTTCTTATTTTTCACCGCAACTCGGGCAATATCTTCTTTCTTAAAACCATAGGTCGTCATATAACGGTTCATCTCGAGAGCGAATATCCATAAGAGATTGGGCTTGAGTGGTCTTTCGGTGGTATGGTCAAAGATAGTTAAAAATGCTCCTTGGGGATGGGGCTGATAAGAAGACATCTTTTCTTCACAGACAACAAGACAAGTATCAAAATGACCTGAGGCGATATGATACCAGCCGTGGATCGGAGCAAAGACACCAGTACCACCACCAACATAAGAGCGCATATAGGGTTTACCCCAAGCACCAGCACCATCCGAAAGGTATTCACCTTTCATATGGACACCGTCAAAGGTATCCGGAGCGGTCCCCAAGACCACGCAATCAATCTGGTCTAAGGTCATATCGCAAGAATCCAAAGCCGCCTTGGCTGCTTCCCAGCATAATTCTTTACCGGTCTCTTGGGCACGGCGAACAAACTTGGTCATTCCAGCACCAACGATGGCAACTCTTCTACCCATTTTTAGTCTCCTTTCAATTGGATAATATTGCAACCGCACCAGAAGTGGTAGGTATGCCGCGCCAAGCAGAGATAAGTGCGGTATTTGCATCCTTGACTTGTAGTTTTCCTGCTTCGCCCCGTAGTTGTTTTACCGTCATATAGACCCGAGCCAAGCCGGATGCTTCAAGCAGATGCCCCATACCTAATGAACCACCTGAAGGGTTGACCGGAAATTCGCCACTAAGTTCAGTCACACCGGTATCAATCCAAACACCCATTTCGCACTCACAACCTAATTTCATTGCCGAAAGGTGTTGCAGTTCTTTATAAGAGAAGGTGTCATCTATTTCGGCAAAGTCAATCTCTTTTTTCGGATTTTTAATTCCTGCCATCTTATATGCCATTTCGGCGGCTTTTTCACAATAGGTCGCCTTTGCCCAATCTCGACTCTCTAAGGTTGGCGTGCAGTTTATCCAACCAATTCCCCGCAGCCAAATCGGCTTTTTGGTTAATGCCTTGGCTTTTTCTTCATTGGCAAGAACTATGACAACTGCACCATCGGCTGGTTGGGCGATATCCAATTCGTTTAAGGGACAAGCAACACAATCACTCTTTATGACATCGTCAATGGTAAGATTGGCACCATAAGCCGCAAAAGGATTCTGTAGGGCATTTTTTCGATTTTTCACGACGACTTTGGCACATTGTTCTTCAGTAATTCCGGTTTCGAACAGAAACCGATGCATCTCTAAACCAGCGATCGCATGATGATTAATCCGAAGTGGACGATTGTAGATTGGATCCAAAGCGCAAGCCGCAATACCATCTGGTGTTAGCATATTCGAAGCCTTGGAATGGGCTTCGACCACACCAATTCCAAATTCCCCGGTCCGCAGTTGTAAATAAACCGCTGCCAAGCCAGTCAAACCTTCTTGAGTAATTGTGTGCATCGGACGGAGTGTTGCACCCAATTGGTCAGGGGTGTATTCGTCAAAGATTGAGGTACCTTCGTTGTAATCTTCGGCACAAGTTACAAAGACATCCACATCCTTTCTTGGGTCAATTCCCGCATCCTCGTAGGCTTTAACCGCAGCTTCAAAGACCAGTTCCTTATAAGAGACATCCGGACTGATGGAACGGAATTGGGTGGCGCCAATGCCAACAATTGCTATTCTATCTGACATTGCACCTCCTTGAAAAAAGTTTTGGTTTTTTCTGGTGTTTTCGAATTTTGCTTAGATTCATTCGATGGTTCAATACTATCGAAAAATTTGGTTAAGTCAATAAAGCGATTTTAACCAGAGAGGAATCGTTTAGATTTAGTTCGATATGCTTTTAACTACCCGCTCAAAAATATTAATAAAATCTTAAAACTTAACCAAAAATGTTTTATGTTTACCATTTATTTACTGTATAAGGAATAATTGCTAACCTAAAATTTCAGTTTTCGCGCAAAGAAAAGACTGAAAATCAATTTCCGTAGAACCAATTAGTACTAAGTGAAACGAATTTGCTTGTTTGGCCAATGATATTGAGATAACTACGGGTTAAGTAATAAATAAAGCACAAGTTTTGTACCCTAAAAAGTTGAAATATATTTCAACCTAAAAATGACCAATTTTTTCGTCTATCGTCTTGGTCTTCCGTCGGTTACGCTAATTTTTCCGGTCAAGTAACAAATTGTCTGCAATTTCATACTCCAATAGTTGATTTTTCGGTATCGGAAATACCGTTTTTTCGATCCCATTCTTCTAATTCTTTCATGTCCAGATAAGAACCCTG
>JBDRUX010000050.1:0-17595 GCA_039801565.1 Caldifarciminota bacterium | reverse complement strand
TTTGAAATAGACCGCAAAGTTCGGTGGATTGCCTTTTGAAACCTCAACCTTGACAATTTCTCCCTTCTTTTCGGCTTTGCCAGGAATTGTCAGCAGACAAGGAATTTGAAAGGTTGATGGCAAAATCGTATCTTTAGCATTGGCAAGTGCCGCTTCCATTGTGATACAGGCATAACGACCACCAGGACCTACTTCCGGAATCTTTGCCACAACTTTTAGCGTCTTGGTTGCTCCCGGTGCTAATTCAAAATCCATCGGTTCAACGGTTAGCCAATCAATGCAGGAAAATCTATTGTCTCCGGAATCTGAAGCAACAATATCGCCATTTTCATCGTATTGCAGGTATTTTAAACGGGTTTTAATCTTAACTGGTTCATTCTCTTCATTGGTCAGAGTTAGAATTTGGGTTCGATAACTGTTAGGCGGTCCGAAAATATCAATGATTTCTCTACTAACCGTTAGACCAATTATTGAACTGGCAAGGAACGAACGCTCCTTGGCTATTACTTTCCGTGCTACGGTAAATGGCATCCGTCCGATTGCTGGTGCTATCCCACCATAATTGAGAACCGCTTCTGCGACATAGTCACCCGGTAGGGGTCGTTTTATCACTGAGACAAACTTTACCTTAGTTTCGGGCAAAACCATACCCCGACCCGCACCAAGTGGCACTTCCCGTAATCGCTTTCCTTTTCGGTCCTTAAGCACCAGTTTCCCTTTTGCCTTAATATGGACATCACCTCGGTTATGAACCGTCGCTTTAACCACTAAAGCATTTTTCGCGGCGTCTTTTAAAAGTAGCGAATACTCCTTATCTTCCGTGGCTGGGATAATCTCGATACCGGTTATCTCAACATTTTTCGGTCTTGGGGTTAAGGCACTTTTGATTGTCACTTCTAATTGAACTGGAATACGAAAATGGAAAGTGACTCCGGCTCCGACTTCATCGGGACCGAATGGCATAACTTTCGGAACCAAAGCAAAGACAATCGAAGCATAACGACTACCGCTCACTTTAGATGGCGCCTTCACTTCAAATGATAACTCCTTGCCCTGTTTTGGACCCAATGTTATTTCCATACTTTCGGGTTTTATCCAATCCGCGCAAGAGAATTTACTCGTCCCTTTATCAATCACCTTATAACTACCCGCTTCAGTTTCAAAGACATCAGCGGTAACGATTCGAAATCGGCTGGTATCCTTATCGCTTTCGTTAACTAAAAGTACTTGAAATGTCCGGCGTGCCCCTGGGAATAATTCCAGTTCCACCAATTGTGGCGTTACGGTAAAAGTCGCTTGACCATTAGTAATTGAGAGAAATAAAAAAAACAGCATTAATCCAATTCTCAAAAAATCTCCCTTATAATTCATTCTTTTCTCCTTTATTAAAGTATAACCTCGAAAAAAACTTTGTCAATCTGCTTAAAATCATTTATATAAAGATGTTTTGTTTGGGCTTTAAAGAAAATTCAGTTCTTCAAACAAGGGGACGAAAAGAGCCACTATTATTATATGTTAAAGTAGCCGGTTAGCGGGTCAATCCACGGCTTGATGCACTTCAATTCGATTGTAACTGTTCCTTCATCGGAGTATTCGCAAGCGCTGTTGCAGGATGTCACATGAATCATCGTCCAAATCTTGACACTAATTCCAGCGTGTAAGGTGTCAGAGTCAGGATAGCGGATAGTGACATTATTCAGGTCAGGAGCTCGAACCCAGAGTGGGTCATTCTTGGGTGGTGGAGTCATAAACTCGCCCCACGCATACCAAGCCTCAATCCATTTGTCAACCGAATTTGGATTATATAAGTCATCAAATCCGCTAAACGTTATTTCCACATCGTAGTTACTCTTTATCCAAGCGGTAATACAATCACCAGCATACCAACCATCGGTCTGGCAGAGGTCAGGACCAACTTTACGAACTTTCCATTTCCATTCGGTTGCGCTGATTGACCATTCAACCCATTGCGCCATCGAAACGCCGGTTGTGAAGGTAAATGAGTAGTATTGTCTGTTGCAAGCACCGCCCGTAGGATATTGGCACCATAGCCTTGCCAAATTCGTCGGGTCACCCGGTGTCATATGAACCCAGGTACCCGAGCAAGGTGGATACTCGTACCAGACATCCTGTTCAGCCGCGAAAACGACCACTGCTAAAATCGCAACTAAGAGTCCGATTTTTTTCATTATGTTTCACCTCCTTCCAATAAAATCTCCCTTTTCTTAAAAAGACTCGGGTACTCGCACCCAAATCCTCGATAAGAAAAGAGGCAATGAAGAAGAATAAATGAGGGATGGCTCTCCAGCGTCCCCTTGTTTAAAAAACTGAATCTTAAATTTGAATCAAAAAATTCCATCTAATATGTTCCCAATCTTCTTTCGTTAAATCTAAAATTATCTTTTCCCAGAATTTCGGGTTCAATCCATTGCTCCACACCTTTTAAGACAAAAGTTATCGTCGGCTTATTAAAATATTCTCCGGCTTTGATATTATCCGTCACTTCAATCTTACACCAGAGATTCCAAGTTGTACCACCAATAGAAGCCGGGACTATAAAATCGGCAAAATTGAGCATATTAGCAGAAATCCAACTATTACTCCCTGGTGGTGGCGGTGCCGACTGTGAAATTGCATACCAGGTATTAATCTGAAGATTAGAATTCGCATCTTTGTAATTGGCGAAGCCATCAAAATCAACCAAAACCGGATGAGGTGAACGAACTCGACAATCTAAGACCTGACCGGCAAAAACGCCACACCTTCTAACCCGCCAACTCCAATCCGTGGCACTCAATTCAACCTCCAACGAAGCTAAAGGAACTATACTATCTTTGACAAATTCCGGGGGCAAAGATTGAACTGGCAAGGTTAATCGTGATGGAAGTTTTATCGGTTGTTCAGTATTGGGCAAAACCGAATTCGCCTCGGTCGTCTGGTTATCGGTAACCTTTAATTCAGTCCCATAACCCAGTGCTATGACCGACCAGATGATAAAGAATTGCCTAAGCGGCGAATTCAAGTGCATTTTTCTCCCAATTTGTTTTAACTATACTGAAATTTGCTATTCTTGTCAAGGCAAAAGTTATCAAAATTTGGTAATTATTTGCCAAAGGTCAAATCCTTAATTATCAAGTCATTAGGTTCAAAAATCAATAATCTACTGCGTTTTTGGACATATTAGACCTATGAGGGGGGCATCAATTTTTCCATTACTGGCAATAACCGGTATTAGGATTTATCCAGGGTTTTAGACATTTCAGTGTCAAGGTAATCGTAGCGCCATTCGGGTCAGTATATTCACAAGCGCTGTTGCAGAAAGTAATATGGATATAGTTCCAAAGTTTTAGCGAAATTCCATTGTGGAGCGTATCCGAATCCAAGAAACGGATGGTGAGATTATTCAATTCCGAGGCTGGAATCCAGCAGGGGTCGGTTTTGGGCGGTGGGACATCAAAATGACCAAGTGCGTAATAAATCTCAATCCATTTGTCAATCGAATTCGGATTGTAAAGATTAGAAAAACCGCTAAAGGTGATATCAACATCATAATTACTCTTTAACCAAAGGGTAATACAATCGCCAGCGTAATAACCGTCGGTTTGACAAATATTGGGACCGACTTTTCGAATTCGCCATTTCCATTCGGTTGCGTTAATTGACCATTCAATCCATTGTGCCATCGAAGCGGAGTTTTGAAAATTGAAGGAGTAAAATCTTCGGTTACAAGCACCACCTGTGCCTCCGGATTTCCAAAGTCGTGCCAGGGCTTGGCGATTGCCAGTGCCTTGGTATACCCAATTACCTGAACACGGTGGGTCCTCATACCAAGTAGCACATTCGCTACAATCATTTTGTGCCCAAATGACCGCTACTGACATTATTAACATAAGTATTGCAATCATTCCTTTCATCTTGGCCTCTTTTTCTTTGTTTCTAAGGCAACTCTTTCCTTTAATGTCATCATCCGATATTTTTGCGGTGGGACGCCGACCCTTTGACGAAACCACTTGGAAAAATAGTAGTGGTCACAAAAACCTAAATCCCGTGCAATATCGGCAATCTTTTTGTTAAAATTGGTCAGTAGTTGCTGTTTAGCCATTTCCACTCTTTTCTTTTCTAATAACTCCTTTGGCGTTGTCCCTTCATCCTTCCAATGCCGGTAGAAAGTCCTTACCTTCATACCAAATTGGGTTGCAAGCTCACGGACCGTTAGCTTTGGATATTTTTTTAATACAACTTCAATTTCTTGGTCGAGCATCACACCTCCTTACTTTCGCTAATTAAATTATATACTTAGGTAACCCAGCCCAAGCAATTATATTTTATAAAAATTTACCAATTTGTCAATAAAAATTTTAGGACAAAATGATATAAATTTGGTAATTTTAAGTCAAAAAGTTGGTAATTTTGCGCAAGTTAGCGAAGGATTACAATCTTATTCAAGGTTAAATCGGTACCGAGTCGAGCAAAATAGACCCCTTCTTTGAGTCTATTCCCGCTCTCGTTTCTGCCTTCCCAAATTATCTCTTCACCGGCTTTACTTAAAAATGACCGGACCAATTTACCTTTTATATCATAAATCTTAATAACAACTTGAGAGTTTTTATCAAATCCTAAACAAGTGATTTTGGTATAATCGGCGAACGGATTAGGTTGAATTAAAAGTCTGTTTTCGTTATCTTTGATCATATCTGGTCTTGATTCCTCAACGCCCATTTCGTCACGCAAAACTGCTATCTTTTTTCCATCATAACAGCCAACATAGACCCGATTGTCAATACTATCCCAAACCAAGGGTTTTGGACCAGCACCAACAACAATAGTGGCAACAATTTGATTATTTTGACAATTTACCACTCTTACCGTCGAGGGCCAATATAAGCAACAATATAATTTATTGTTAGTACGATTCCAAAGCAAATTCCAGGTCATACTCAGTACCATATTCAAAGTTGTATCTACCTGGTCGGTATATCCATTAATTACTGAAATCGTATTGGTTAGATTGTTAGAGCAATAGACCTTGTTGTTAGTCGAATTATAAGCAAGAAACTGGGGACCGTTACCCACCGCCACCGTTGTGATGACTTGATTAGTTGCCGCATTAATAATTGTGACGGTATTAGCCAAGCGATTTGTGCTATAAACCTTATTACTCACCGAATTCCAGATAACTTCTTTTGGACTATCACCAACTGGAATGTTAGCGATGATGCGCTGATTTGCTCCATTTATCACTACTACTTGGTCAATCTCTTCCACTGCACAGTAAATATAGTTATTAGTAAGATTTAAAGCAAAGAATTGGGGCCAGTTGCCAACATAAATGGTAGTGTCAATCCGATTGTTCGCACCATTAATAACGGTAATATTGTCACTCCAATTATTAGCACAATATATTTTATTATTTAGAGGGTTGTAGAGCAAAGCTGCTGGCCATATTCCAACTTGGATTGTGGTATCAACTTGGTTATTGGCGCAATTGATAACTGAGACGCTGTTGCTGCTACGATTTGCACAGTAAAGTCGATTGTTAAGACGGTTAAAGGCTAAAGCACATGGCTCTGTCCCAACCGGGATTCGGGTTATCACCTGATTGGTATTACAATCAATCACTGTGATATTATTACTTCGATAATTAGCAGCATAAATTCGGTTATTAAGAGGATTCCAAGCCAAGGCGATTGTGCCGCTGTCTGGTGATATATCAATTAGCGTCTCCAGCCATTGAGGATAAACAGAGTTAAGAAAAATCATTAATAGATAAATAAAGGATTTTATTTTCATTCCAGGCAATTTTACTCAAAATTTACAATAAGTCAATCATTATTCATCGTTTTCGTCAGAACTTTTCCCGATAATCGTAAAGATTATTCTTAATTTTACCATTTTGGCGTTTAATCATTTAAGTCACCTCGTCAACAGTTTTATTGAATAGAATCAACAAGTTGACCCGCAGCTTTCACTTCTTTTCTTATCATCAGCTAAAATAATATCCGCTAACGCATAAAATTTAAACTCCTAAAATCGGGAAAAATCACTGCGATAAACTTCAGCGCCATTTGAACATCTTGAAGTTATCATCCGGCTCGTTCTGAACTAAGCCGGATTTTGTGCCAGAAAAAGTTGAAATATATTTCAACCTAAAAATGACCGATTTTTTCGTCTATCTTCTTAATTATTCGTCGGTTACGCTAATTTTTCATTAGGGAGGGGGTATCGTATAGGGGGTGACCCCGTAGGCTACCCCGTAGGTTGCCTGGGGAGTTGCCTCGTAGGTTACTTCGTAGGTTGGTTAGGGAGCAGGTTGGGGAGCGGGTTCGTAGGCAACCTTGGGAGCGACTCGGTAGGCAACTTGGGGAGTAACCTGGGAAGCAAGCCGGTAGGTAGCCCCGTAGGTCACCTGGGAAGCAACCTCCTACACCGCTTCGTTATTTCCCTAATCCCTCAAACCTATACCCTAATTTTGTCTCATTTAGTAGTTTTGAGCAACCCTCTTAAGCTGACTCCAAAATTGCTAAGCCAATTTTTGACGCATGGTAGTTGCAACGTTCCAAATCGTTAATGAAATCTAAATGGATAGTGCTGGTATCAATACTCTCTTTCAAGCCTTTTGCCAGTCGCTCTAAATGTCGGTTATGTAATTCCTTTAATCGTTCATTACCGATTTCCCGCTGGTTATTCACCTTTTCGGCTAATTTCATATCCCAACCGGCTAAGGCAGCCAGTGCCATCGTTAACACATCACTTACTTCGGTATGAAATTGCGAAATTTCCTTTAGACCCTCTTCAGAAAAAGCGAGGTTGAAATCTATCTTCTTTTTGATATAACTGGTTAGACTTTTCGAGACAATGTCGCCAATGTGTTCAAGGTCATCAACGATATAAAGCAAAGCAGTGCATTTTCGGGAAAGCTCTGGACTGATTTCGCCTTGACCGATTTGGGTTAAATAAGTGGTTATTGATTCTTCTAAAGCGTCTACCATATCATCACTATTCATAATCTCTTTTCTTAAATCTTTATTGTTATGTAAGAATGCAATTAGGGCTTTTTGGAACATAGTTAAAACCATATCCCCCATCCTCAATACCTCACGAGTAGCTTGAGCAACTGCTACAGCTGGTGTTTCAAGGAGAGCTGGTGAAAGATATTTTGGTCTTCCTTTCAATTCGGCTGTTTTGGGAATTAATTTGTTCAGAAATTGCTCATAAGGCTTGAGGATTGGTAAGAATAGAATGCAAGCAAAAAGATTAATCATCGTATGACCATTAGCAATCTGCCGGGGTAGACTTCCTGCGGTTTGTCCAATCAACTGGGTAAGTGGGGAAAGAAAAGGGTAAAGAATAACAACAATAATAAGTTTAAATATCGTATGAGCGGCAGCGACTCTTTTTGCCTCAACATTATTGGCACGATACCCAGCAAGTAATGTCGAAAAGGAAGTACCAAGGTTGGCGCCTAAAATCAGTGGCACCGCTGAAGTCAAGTTCATCAAACCAGCGAAAGCCAATCCGATCACAATGCCAATAGTTGCGGCTGATGACCGAACTAAAAAAGTGAAAGTCATTGCTACAATAATCCCTAACCAAGGCATATTCCCAAATGTTATCAGAAATTTTTCTATTTCGGGAAAATATTTTAAGGGTTGTGCTGCGTCTAAGACCAGTTTAATTGAAAAGAAGACAATTCCAAAACCAAAAATCGCCTGTCCGATATCCTTTAATTTTGCCAAGGTGTGCATCAGCGCAAAACCAATAATAACTACAAGAATTGCATAGTCATAGATTTGTAAAGATAAAAGTTGGGCGGTTAGGGTTGTACCAATATCAGCCCCAAGGATTACACCTAAGGATTGTCCTAAACCTAAAATACCTGATGCGGCAAAAACTACCAAAAGGATAGTGGTAGCAGTGGAGGATTGTAATATTGCCGTGACAGCAATCCCAACCAAGACTCCCAAGAACCGATTCTTAGTGAGATTGAATAAGACATCCCGGAGTCGGTTGCCGGCTAATCGCTTTAAACCCTTTGTGCCGTAATATAAACCGAAAAGAAAAAAACTTAGCCCACCCACTAAACCAAAAATTAAAAATAGATACCAGCGTTTTGCCAAACCAATAAACGAAAATATTAACTGTTTATCACCGGCTTGGGCTAAAATTTGATATTCTCCGGGATTTTCTCCCAAATAAACTTCGGTCTTAGCGTATCCAGATTCATTGGTTAGCACCGCTGGCTTCGTAATTGTCAGTCGTCTTTTCGCAAAGCGATTAGCCCGCGGCTCAGTTAAGACCGAAAACTGAATTAGTACTCCGGCTAAAGGCTTACCTTGCGCATCGGTTACTGAAACGATAATCGGCTTGGGTAATTTTCTACCCACTTCACCGATTTGATTGTCACCGGAGATATCATTTTGGTTGATGTCAAAGGCTCGGGTTAATTGGATTGTCGGTTGACCATTCAATAGATTGAGCGAGACGAGAAAGCTAATGCAAGTTAAGAAATATTTCATCCTCTACAAAATTGGAAAAACTCAGTCCAATATCAAATATTCGGTTCTATCCCCTCTCCAATACCTTTTCCGGTGTGATTGGCTCTGGGGCAAGCCGAGCTCGATTCAAAAGGTTGAAGAGGGCAGTGAACGATTTGAAATAAACTATCTCTTTTGTCACTGGTGAATCCATAATCATACTGGCTGGAACACTATCCGGACCGTAAAGTACAATCAAGAAACGGAGGAACATATGGCCAATTGTCCAGGCACAGACGACACCAAAAAGAAAACTGAAGAAAGGGTCAAATCCACCCCAGGACCATTGAGTATAACTATTAAGGATTGAGGCGATGATTATCCAAATTATTGCACTTAAGATGAAAATTCCAGCTAAAGCGAGTTGTGGTGTAATGACAACGGCTCGACTGACCGGTTCATAAATACTCAAGGTCAATTTGGCGCAACCTAATAACCCAGCTGCTTCCAAAAGAATCAACCCCATACCCTTGCCACCACGAATGGTTTGGAGGATTATGATAAAAAGTATAATGCCCAGTACAGTAAAATCGAACCATTTCATCACTGCCTCCTTTTGTTTAAGCTTTTGGTCGGCGGAAGAAAAGAATCGCTTTTGTCACTACGCCATTATGGTCAGTGCCATTAATTGCTGAAACCAGTTCCCAGGCTTCTTCGCCTAACCGGTTGATATACGCTTGGACGTTGTCAAATTCTTTCACTGGTCCTTCTGGCGTATCTACTGACCAGCGTGCCAATTTGAGAATTGGACTGAGATGGCACTCAATGATTTGTATCTTATATTCCCACTTTGTCATAGTCATATTACTCCTTTCTTTTTCTATCTTACTCATCGCAAACGGTTTGTCAATACATTACTATATTGAGCCGGCATTTACTCTAAATTTGCAAAGTTATCATTCTAATTGGAATTCTTATTATTTTTATAAATCTTGACAAAGCCAATTTTATTGGTATGCTTTTTGCCGAATGTCTTTAAAAGAGATTAAAGATTTAATCCGAACTCAAAAAATTAAGTTTATTGATATAAAATATTCGGACATCTTTGGTAAATTGCGCCATATTACTTTTCCGGCACAGCGCATTGATAAAGTTGTTAAGGAAGGCTTAGGGTTTGATGGGTCATCTTTACCTGGTTTTAAACCGGTCCAAGCCAGTGATATGATACTTTTACCCGATTTGGCAACAATGTTCATTGACCCAACTCCAAAAGAACCGACGCTATCTTTTTTCGCTGAAATCTTTGATACGGTAAGTGGCAAACGTTTTGACCGCGACCCGCGGTTTATCTTAGCTCAAGCCGAGGCAAAAGTGAAAAGGGAGTTAGGTTGCGATAATGTCCTTTTTCAACCCGAATTTGAATTCTATATTTTTGACCGAGTTGAAATCATTACTGACAAGAGTTTAAATTTTGCCCGATTTGAGACCGAAGAGTTACAATGGGAAGATAAGACTGGTTATTTAGTTTTCAAGGGCACTGGTTATCACTTGGCACCACCATTTGACCGCAGTTCTGATTTCCGCTCCCAAATTGTTAATCTCCTCCATTCGGTAGGCATTGAAGTCAAATACCATCATCATGAAGGCGGTCGTTTTTCTCAAGTTGAGATTGAAACAGTTTATGCGCCAGCACTTAAAGCCGCCGACCAAATCCTTTTGGTTAAGTACTTAGTAAAAAATCTGGCACTGAGTTTAGGTAAGACCGCTACCTTTATGCCGAAACCGATTTACGATGAACCTGGCTCGGGCTTACATCTTCATCATTATCTTGCTAAAAATAATCGTTCAATTTTTTACGATACTAATTCCAAGAATAAGTTATCAAGATTAGCACAATTTTACATTGGTGGTATTCTTACCCACACCCCCAGTCTTTGTGCCTTGACCAATCCGAGTACTAACTCTTTTCGCCGGCTAACCAGTGGTTTTGAAACTCCTACGGCGGTCTTCTTTTCCTATGCTGACCGGACCGCAACAATCCGAATCCCAGGTTATATCAAATCTAAATCCGAATTGGCAATCGAGTATCGAATTCCGGATGCCACTGCCAATCCTTACTTTGCCTTAGCTGGAATTCTTTTGGCGGGGTTAGATGGAGTGAAGAATAAAATCCAACCCAATGACTCTGCAAAAACTAATAAAACAATTAGTATTCCACAAACTTTAAATCAAGCCTTAGCCGAATTACAAAAAGACCATGACTATTTGACCGAATCCAATATCTTCCCTTGGGAGATGCTCACTGTTTACATTCAAGCGAAGGAACGAGAAGCGATTTCCGTCGCCCAGCGACCGCATCCATTTGAGTGTAAACTTTATTATGGCTGTTAAAACTTTTTCGTTGCCGTATTAGCTGATGAAGGATTTTGCAGAACTTTTAGCGAAGGCTAAAGCCCGTGGTCGAAAACAGTGTGTTGTTGCCTGTGCGGAAGATTTTCCAACCATTGAAGCACTTTATCAAGCCAAACAAGAAAATATCGCCACCGGGGTACTCTTTGGCGACCAGATGCGCATTGAAAGGATTGCCGAAAGCTTGAAAGTGCCAATATCGGATTTTGAGATTTACCATTCGGCAAACGAGACCGAAGCAATTCGCAATGCCATTAATTTTGTTAGCCAAAATGGTGATTTTTTAATGAAAGGGCAAGTTAATACGGCAACTTTTTTAAGGGGCATCTTGGATGAAAAATATGGATTACGCGGCGAAAGAATCTTAAGCCACGTTGCTTTGCTCTCTTTACCCAGTTATCATAAAGTCCTATTCATCTCGGATGGTGGAATAAATACCGATTTAGACTTAAGGCGGAAGATTGATATTGTCAAAAATGCCATTGAATTGGCGCGATTTTTAGGAGTCCAACAGCCAAAGGTGGCATTGCTTTCGGCTATTGAGCGGGTAAATTTAAATATCAGTGAGACCTTAGATTGGGCAATTATCACTCGGATGGCAGAACAAGCCGAATTTGGTGATGCAATCATTGAAGGTCCGTTAGCCTTAGATATCGCCTTTTCAACGCAAAGTGCTCAAATCAAGAAAGTAGCGAGCCGGGTTTCGGGCGATGTTGACATCTTGATTGTGCCAAGTATCGCTACCGGCAATATTCTTGCCAAAGGACTGCAATATTTAGGTGGAGCAAAAATCTGTGGCATCATCGTCGGTGCCAAACGACCGGTGGTAATGTTATCAAGAGCTGACACCCCAGAGACTAAATTATTCTCAATCGCTTTAGGCAATTTGGCCGGAGGCTAAAAGAATTGAAAGAGATAATTTATACGGAAAAAGCGCCAAAACCTATCGGACCTTATAGCCAAGCGGTCCGAATTGGTAATCTCATCTTCTTCTCTGGTCAAATTGGTATTGACCCCAATACCGGTAATTTAGTTAGCGGTGGCGTTGGGGCTGAAACCCGTCAAGTGATGGCGAATATTAAAGCCCTATTAACTAAAGCTAATTTGACATTCTCTAATATTATAAAGACCACTATCTTCTTGACTGACTTGTCGGATTTCACTGAAGTGAATCAGATTTATTCAGAATACTTTACGCGAGATTTTCCGGCGCGTAGTACGGTTGCGGTTAACGCTTTACCAAAAGGTGCTAAAATTGAGATTGAGGTCATTGCCCAAAGCGATTAACGATTCGGTAAAAAATTACTACCGAAGCGAAACAATTTTCTCAAAGGACAAATGAAAAAATCACAAACTCTAATCTTAGCGATTGGCAATCGAATGCGGGGCGACGATGCCATCGGTTGTGTGATTGCTGACGAATTGAAAAGAATTGACGGTTTATTGGTGATTGACGCCGGCACAGTGCCGGAAAATTTTATTGAGAAGATTTGTGAACTCAAGCCCAAGCGAATAATAATTGTTGATGCCTGTGATTTCAAGGGTCAACCTGGTAGTTTCCGAATTTTTTCAGAACGGCAGATGGAAAAGATTACGGGTCATCTAATCTCTACCCACACCCTGTCTTTAAATTTAACGGTAGCGATGATAAAAAAACAATTGGACTGTCGAGTCCAACTTTTAGGGATTCAACCTGAAAGGATTGACTTTGGAACTGCATTAAGCCCAAAGGTTAACCAAGCCAAGGACCGAGTTGTAAAATACTTGCTGGGATTGGTAACAAAAACTTAAAGCATAAATTTAAAGAAAGGAGAGAGAAATGAACCAAATATTTTTAGTTGCCCCGGTTGGTTCCCTTATTGCCTTATTCTTTGCTCTCTACCTGGCACTCGTTATCTTACGAAAAAGCGAAGGAACCGAAGCAATGGTCAAAGTCGCACAAGCAGTCAGGGAAGGAGCGATGGCATATCTCAAACAACAATATAAAGGCGTTTCACTCTTTTTTATTGTGGTCTTTATCCTATTATTAGTTTTGGCGTTAAAAGGGATGCAGGTAATATTTGTACCCTTTGCTTTTTTGACCGGTGGTTTCTTTTCCGGCCTTTCCGGTTTTATTGGGATGTCAATCGGTGTGCGGTCAAGCGCTCGAACTACCAATGCTTGTAAACAAAGTCTGAATTCCGGTCTGCGCGTCGCTTTTTCTTCGGGAATGGTGATGGGTTTAGTGGTTGTCGGACTGGGACTTTTGGATTTAAGTATTTGGTACACAATCCTAAATTGGTATTACTCCAATCCGCTTCATTTACCCGCTGGTATGGATAAATTTGAGGCAATAACTTCCACGATGTTGGCATTTGGCATTGGTGCCAGTTCGCAAGCACTTTTTGCCCGGGTCGGTGGTGGCATATTTACCAAAGCGGCGGATGTTGGCGCGGATTTGGTTGGCAAGATTGAAGCCGGAATTCCGGAAGATGACCCACGCAATCCAGCGGTAATTGCCGATAATGTTGGAGACAATGTCGGCGATATTGCTGGAATGGGCGCTGACCTTTATGAATCCTATGTTGGTTCAATTGTGGCTACAATGACTTTAGCTGCCGGCGCAGGATTAGGTGTTAACGGCGTTCTCTTACCAATGGTGATTGCTGGGATTGGTGTGGTCGCTTCGATTCTGGGTAGTTTTTTAGTTCGGGCTGGGGAAAAAGCCGAACAGCAGGTCTTGTTACGAGCCTTACGGTCAGGAATCTATGGCACCTCACTATTAGTGGCAATTCTCAGTTTCTTCGTTTGTCGTTGGCTACTGGGGAGTAATTACAAAGTTTACTGGGCACTCTTATCTGGTCTTTTAGCTGGTGTAATTATTGGTTTCTTCACCGAATTTTTCACTTCCGACAGCTATAAACCGACTCGGGGCATTTCCCAATCAGCAACCACTTCACCCGCCACGGTCATCATTGAAGGCTTATCAGTTGGAATGCTTTCAACTACCGCCTCAATTGTGACGGTAGCAATTGCTATCGTCACCAGCTTTTATCTTTCCGGTGGATTTCATAATTTAGCAATGGGCCTTTACGGTATCGGCATTTCCGCGGTCGGAATGTTATCAACTTTGGGAATAACTTTAGCAAGCGATGCCTACGGTCCGGTAGCGGACAATGCCGGAGGCAATGCCCAAATGACCAATCAAGAACCAATTGTTCGGGAAAGAACTGATGCCTTAGACGCCTTAGGTAATACTACCGCAGCGACTGGTAAAGGTTTTGCCATCGGTTCGGCTGCCTTAACTGCATTGGCTCTGGTTGCGGCTTACCGAGATGAAGTGAGATTGGTCAGTATCCGAATCTTCGGGGTTGCCAAAGAACTTGACTTAAGTTTAATGAATCCCCGGTTGATTGCTGGGTTATTAGTGGGGGCGATGATGCCTTACGGGATTGGGGCATTGATTATGAAGGCGATTGGTCGGACCGCAAGTAAGATTGTTGAAGAGGTCCGGCGCCAATTCCGAGAGATTAAAGGCTTGTTAGAAGGCACGGCAAAAGCCGATTATGCCCGAGCCGTAAAAATTTGTACCCAAGCCGCTCAAAAAGAGATGATAATACCATCATTAAGTGCAATTTTAGTCCCGATTATAATTGGTATTTTAATTGGAGTTGAAGGGGTAGTTGGACTATTAATTGGGGCATTAAGTAGCGGTTTTGTGATGGCAATAATGATGGCAAATTCCGGTGGTGCCTGGGATAATGCTAAAAAATATATTGAAAAAGGTAATTACGGTGGCAAAGGTTCAGCACCCCACAAAGCCGCGGTGGTTGGCGATACAGTTGGTGACCCATTTAAAGATGCCGCTGGTCCTTCTTTAAATATTTTAATCAAACTGATGTCAATGGTTTCAATCGTCTTTTTAGGCTTTATCTTGAAATTTTCCTTATTCCGGTAGCCAAAAAGGTATATTATATATATCATACCAAGAATTGACCGATTTTTTTTCGTCTATCTTCTTTGTCTTCCATCCGTTATGCCAATTTTCGTTTAGGGAGGGGTACCGTATAGGGGATGACCCCGTAGGCAGTCCCCTAAGCTACCCCGTAGGTTGCTTGGAGAGTTGCCTCGGAGTTGCTTCCGGAGCGGGTTGGTAGACAGCTTGGGGAGCGGATTCGGGGCAACCTCGGAAAACGACTCAGTAGGCAACTTGGGAAGTAGCCCGGTAGCAGCCCCGTTGGTCAACTGGTAAGCAACCTTCGAGATTGCCTCATTATTTAACTAATCCCTAAGACCCATACCCTAATCACTGATTTTATGATGCGTCGAAAAATAGTTCAAACTGGTTCAATCGTTTAAGTCGTTAAAAAGCTATAATCTAATTTTAAGCGAAAAATAAAAATTTGTTCTTCAAAAATTCTGACCCGATAGCAAAAATTTTATTTTCTGAAAAAAACCTCTCAACCTTAGCCATGTCACTTAAGTCCTTGAGAAATACAATATCTCTTTAAAAAATTCGGATCATCTCCTAATGTTAAACCTAACAACAAATTTAACAAGATTATCAACAAATTGCTAACTGCGACTTTTGGCGAAATTTCCCAAAATTTATTCTTTTTCCAGTTGGCGCAGTTCTGCTTCGGAAAGACCAAAATAATGACCAATTTCATGCATCACAACTTTTTTTACTAACTCTTTCATCTCGACCTCAGTTTGACAATACTGTTCAATCGGTTTTTGAAAGATTGTTATCTTATCCGGTAAGACATTGCCATACCAACTGCCCCGCTTATTCCTTGGAATACCTTGATACAGACCAAAGAGTGCATAAGGATGAATTTGTAATCTATTTTGAATATAAGCCGGCGCATAATCTTCAATGACGATTTCAACATTTTCCATTTTATCGCGGAAAAATTTCGGTATCGTTTTTATTGCTTCAATAATCAATGCTTCAAATTTTTCTCTTTCAATTTTCATTTTCTTTGACCAAAAATCGCGGTTCCAATTCGTAACATATTGGAACCTTCTTCAATTGCAATCTCAAAATCACTACTCATCCCCATTGAAAGATAGGAAAGTTTTATTTTCAATTCGGTTTCGACTTTGTTTTTTAATTCATAAAGCCGGCGAAAGGACTGACGTGATGCTTCGGGATTTTCAATCGCCAAGCCCGGTCCAATCGTCATTAAACCTTTGATAGCAAGATTGGGCATTGTTCGAATTGCGTCAACCACGGTGAATAACTCATCAGGTTTTACCCCATATTTTGTCGGTTCACCGGAAGTATTGACTTCAATCAAAATTGGTACGGTCCGATTCATTGCCCAAGCCCTTTTTTGAATCGCTTCGGCTAAATGTATTGAATCAACACTCTGAATCAGGGAAAATATCTCCAGAGCCGGTTTGACCTTGTTGGTCTGCAGGTGGCCCACCAGATGCCATTCGATAATATTGCCGATGGCTGGATATTTGGCCCTTGCCTCCTGTACTCGATTCTCACCAATAATTTTAATCCCAGCCCGAATGCCTTCTTTAATTTTTTCGACCGAAACATTTTTTGTCACGGCAACTAATTGAATCTCTTCGGGTTTTCGATTTATTCGGGCGCAGATCGAATTGATGCGTTCCCAGACCTTATTTAGATTTTCCGCAATTTCGCCCATCAGCCAATCTTACAAAAATTGTTTTTTATCAGTGTTCTTATTCGGCTTTCTTGCGCCGGCGACAAAGGATGTATTCAGGTTTTTTATTATCGGTAATCACCTCAGGTGTTATTACCACTTCCGCCACATCTTTCAGTGATGGTAGTTCAAACATAATCTCCAGCATTGCATTTTCTAAGACCGAACGCAATCCCCTTGCCCCGGTATTTCGCTTTAATGCCAATTCTGCAATCTTTTCTAATGTCGCATCGAGGAAGGTTAGCTTTACCCCTTCCAATTCAAAATAATGTTGGAATTGTTTGATGATAGCATTACGGGGCTTGGTGAGAATATCAATCAAAGCAGTCTTAGATAGACTATGGAGTGCTGCGATGACGGGTAGCCGACCAACGAATTCAGGAATCAAACCAAATTTAATTAGGTCATCGGGTTCGACCATCGCCAAAATTTCATCTTTGGATTTAGTAATCGCTGAATCCAGTGCTGCCCCAAAGCCAATAGCGGATTTTTTGAGCCTGGCTTCGATAATCTTATCCAACCCGACAAAAGTGCCACCACAGATGAATAAGATGTTACGAGTATTGATTTGAATATATTGCTGTTCCGGATGCTTGCGGCCACCTTGGGGCGGTACATTTGCGATTGTGCCATCAAGGATTTTGAGCAACGCTTGTTGTACCCCTTCACCGGAGACATCCCGCGTGATTGATGGTGAATCCGATTTGCGACCAATCTTATCCACTTCGTCTAAATAGACAATACCGGTCTCAGCCGCTGCGACATCCCAATTGGCAGCTTGAATCAATCGCAATAGGATATTTTCGACATCTTCGCCAACATAACCGGCTTCGGTCAAGGGCGTAGCATCGGAAATCGAGAATGGCACATTGAGAAATTTGGCTAAGGTCTCTGCCAATAAAGTCTTGCCAACACCGGTTGGTCCAATCAAGAGGATATTCGATTTTTCCAGTTCGACGCCAGTTTTGGGCGAAAGAATTCTTTTATAGTGATTATAGACCGCAACCGAAATTACCTTTTTAGCCCGTTCCTGACCGATAACATATTCA
>JBDRUX010000049.1:0-17596 GCA_039801565.1 Caldifarciminota bacterium | reverse complement strand
AAAGATGCTAATTTTAGAATATCTTTATAACCTCTCAGATGTGGCAGTCTCGCAGGCGGTCAACTGTAATATTCTCTTCAAGTGGTTTTGCGGTTTAGATATTGATGAGCTAGCCCAGGACGATACCACGCTGGTAAAGTTTAGAAGGCGTTTCGGTGAAGATGGTTTTAAAGCGGTATTTACTGATTTTATTGAACAGGTCAAGCGATTAGGCTATGGTAAGGGGAAATTAAGGATTTTAGATGCGACTTGTGTTGTTTCTTTTTCGCGCGGTTTAAATGTGGTTAATTTACTTAAAGATGGGATAAAGCGGGTGCTCAGGCGAGTGAAAGAGAAGGCACTACCACTATCCGAAAAAGTAAAGGCTAATGCCTTAAAGTTGATTAAGGTAAAGCGGTGGGTAAAGCTATTGGAGTTAAAGAAGGGGGTGAAACAATTGATGAGAGAGTTAAATGGCGAAGTTGATAAGCGCAGTGAAAAGATTTTAGACCTTATGAAGCAAGTTATTGATAATGGGAAAACGATTGGCAGATTAGTCGATTTTGATGCGGCTTGGGGTTATAAGAGCAAGAGTTTACCAATTTTTGGTTATAAGGTTCATTTGGTTTATGATGAAAGTCGATTTATAACCAATCTTAAGGTATTATCTGGAGACAAGAATAAGGGAAGTCGATTAAACGAGATGATTGAGAAAGAGCCGAAGGGACAGATTAAGGGTGTATGTGGCGATGCGTTATATGATACGAAGTTTAATCGGGACTATTTAGCGGTAAATGGGATAGAGGCTTATATTCCGGCGCGGCGGGGTAGTAGTGAGATTGATACATTTATCTTGGAAGGTGGGCGGGTGCGTTATATTAGTGGTAAGGTTTCGATTGGGAAGATTAATCAAGAACGTGGGGAACTTCATTATTTTTCGGCAAAGGACTATGGTGGATGTGGGCATTATGGGGGTTGTATTTCGGCTGGTGAGATAAGGAAGAGGGTGTATATATCGGAGTCCAAGCGGTTGCGGGATGTAGAATACAAGAAGGGTATTGGTATTCGCCGAGTGATTGAGCGGGTGATTAGGTGGTTAAAGCGGTGGTTGGGGTTATAAGTCGAGCTCGGTATATTGGGCTTGGCAAGATGTTGATTCAGGCTATAATGGCGGTGATAGCGCTTGATTTAAAGACGATGCTAAGGGGTGTGGGTTAATAAAAGGTTTTTGGGTTAAACTGGAGTAAGGGCACGAGACAAATAATGGGAAAACGGGCTAACGAATCTACCTCACGCTGTATGAGAATAATAGACGAAACCATCACAAATTCAAAGCCCACTTTTTCAGAGTTCTCTAATTGGTTGCTTGACAATTAAAAAGCCTGTTGTAAAATCAGGTATGGTTCATCCAAGTTTTTGCAAGTCTGAGAGAGAGTGGATGAGAAGACCGATAAGTTTCGAAATTCGAAAGTCGAAATTAGAATTTTACTTGTGGGGTTTTCGTTCCAGGCGGTTATAATCATGGGGACATTGGTACAAAACGGTCAAAGAATTTTGCTTCGTCTAATAAAATCCAGTTTTTTAATCGCTATTTTAATTGCCAATGCCTTTGGGCAAAATGAAGAAAGTCCTATTGAAAATATGCGACTTATTCAACTCTTAACGCCTAATCAAAAGACATTGCTGACCAAGAATGGATTTCTTGTCACGCCATCCCAATTTGACCAAATTTACCAGATTTATCAATATGCCAAAAAGCAAAATATGCCAATCTATGTCACCACTGATGCGATTCTTCACACCTTTCATATCCTTTTTGACTATTCTTTGCGGGTCATTGAGACCGAATATTTTAATAAATTGCTTTTAGATTTGACCCAAGGTTTATTAGATTACGAATTAGCCCAATTGCAATTGACCAAATCACCAAAAGTTACCAAAGCGTTGAAGAGGAACATCGCTTATTTAGCAGTCGCCGGTTCGCTATTTGACGACAAATTTGTTCCGCCAAAAGAAGGAATGCCCGAACTCGTCAAAGCCGAACTGGAATTGATTGAACGAGCCAAGGGAATGAGTCCTTCTCCTATCTTTAATTATCAAGAAGATTATAGTCAATATAAACCAAGGGGGCACTACACCCGCAATGAGAAATTTGCCCGCTATTTCAAGGTGATGATGTGGTATGCAAGAATTGGCTTTTACCTCAAACCAGGCAACCAAGAATTGGACATTGCGCGGGGTCGCGACTTGACTCGACAAGCGATTCTTTTGGTTTTAGCAATAAAAAATGGTCGAGCCGGTAAACCACCCCAAAGCACTTGGCAAATTTGGGAGAAAATTTATCAGCCGTTGAGTTTTCTAATTGGCAAGACCGATGATTTGAACTATTATGATTACAATAAATTGATTGTTCAGCTTTTTCCAGAAAAAGATATCGCTAAGCAAATTGAGAAGGATGCGATTATTGACCAATTTATCGCTTCTGCCCAAAAGTTGCCCGCACCGAAGATACTCTCGACTTATTATCTTAAAGAAGATACTATCCAGACACTTGCAGTGGTCAAAGGTTTTCGGTTATTAGGTTCGCGTTTTATTCCCGATTCCTATATCTTTCAACAATTAGTTTACGATAAAGTTGGCACAATGCATCTACCCCGTTATTTACCAAAGGGACTGGATGTGATGGCGGTTTTAGGGTCAAATCGAGCCAGAGAAATTTTGAAGACAGTTTATCAAGAGACCCGATACCTTAATTATGAAACCCAGCTTTTAAAATTAAAAAATGAATTTTCAGAACTTAGCCGAACCGAATGGAATCAATCGGTTTATTTTGCGACTCTTTATGCCATAAAACTATTATTAGAACCAATCTCGGGCTCTTCCTATCTACCAAATTTTCTATTCACGCCTGCTTATGCTGACAAGACCTTAATGACCGCTTGTGGTTTTTGGGCACAACTTCGCCACGATACAATTCTTTATGCCAAGCAGAGTTATACTGTTGCGCTTACCGCAATCCGACCGGAAGAAAAAATCCCAGGTTATGTTGAACCAAAGCCTTTGGTCTATGAACAAATTAGTGAGACAATTTCGGATTTGATAGCAATCCTAAAGCAATTTGGGATTTTGCCCAGCGAGGTTAATAACCGATTAGAGAGTCTAAAAACTTTAACCCAAAAACTCAAGGCGATTTCGGATAAAGAGATAAAGGGTATTGAATTGGATGATGATGAATTGCGATTGATTAAAAATATTGGTGATAATTTAGAAGGGATGACAACTTTTCCCGCTCAATTATTTAGGGGCGTTGGTTCAGAAGCTGACACCAAGATGGCATTGATTGCTGATGTCCATACTGACCCCAATACCAAGCAAGTTTTAGAGGTCGGGGTGGGCAAACCATTCTTTATTTATGCGGTCATCCCATTTCAGCACAAACAATTTCTTGCCCTGGGCGGGGTTTACTCTTATTATGAGTTTACCAAACCTTTGAGCGAAAGAATGACCGATGAAGAATGGCAAAAGGCTTTAAGCCAAGAACCAAAGCCAGATCTACCGGTCTGGGCTAATAGCTTTATTGCTGAATAGAAAGGATAATTTTATGACCGAGAAGATTGGCTTTTTATTTCCCGGACAAGGTTCCCAGTTTGTTGGAATGGGTAAAGACCTTTATGAGCAATTTTCCGAGGCAAAAGCAATCTACGACCAAGCCGAAACGATTTTGGGGATGGCGATAAAAGAACTCTCTTTTGAAGGACCGGAAGAAGAATTACGCAAGACCTATATAACCCAACCAGCGATTTTGGTCAATTCGATAGCAGTATTTGAGATATTAAAGAATAAAGGGCTAATACCTTCGTTAGCTGCCGGGCACAGTTTGGGTGAATATTCGGCGCTTTATGCCGCCGAAGTATTAGATTTCGAATCGGTGCTCAAGATTGTGAAAAAACGGGGCGAGTTGATGTATGCCGAAGGCGAGAAAAATCCCGGCACGATGGCAGCAATTCTTGGTTTGGCCGATGATGCGGTCAAAAGTCTCTGCCAGGAAGTTTCGGGTGTAGTGGTTCCGGCTAATTTTAATGCTCCGGGACAAGTTGCCATTTCCGGTGAAGTTGAGGCGGTAAAAAAAGTCGCTGATTTGGCAAAGGCAAGGGGGGCTTTAAAAGCGGTAATGTTACCGGTCAGCGGTGCTTTTCATTCGCCATTATTAGAAAAATCCGCCCAAGAATTCAAACAATTCCTTACTGACTTTACGATTAAAGAGCCGAAATTTCCGATAATACCTAATGTGTCCGGTGAACCGGTTAAAACCGCCGCCGAAATTAGAAAATCATTAGAAAATCAATTGATTAGCCCGGTGCTCTGGACCAAAACCATCCAGACCGCCCGAAATCTTGGGTTCAACAAATTCTATGAAGTCGGTCCAGGAAAAGTATTGTGCGGTCTGGTGAAGAGGATTGATAATAGTTTAACCGCAATTCCGGTTGGACGGTATGAAGAAATTCTGGCGCTGGGGATTTGATTCGATATGCCTTATACCAGCCAAAGCGAATTATTGCAAAATCTTCCCAAAGCCCTATTTGGTCAATTTTACCGTTATTTAGTTAAACTAAGAATAAAAGGCAAAAGCCGCCTCCCTAATCAAAAAGCCTTTATCATTGCGATAAATCATAAGACCGGTGTTGACCCAATTGCAAGCTTAGCCACTTTCAAAAGAAGAATCTTCTTTGCGGTTGACGGTGGATGGTTCAATAACTGGTTCGGTCGGTTCTTCTATGGCAAACTTTGTGATGGGATTCCGGTTTATAATAAACAAGGGGCAGAAAATTTAGCCGGGATAAAACGCTGTCTTGAACTCTTAAAGCAAGGCTTTATTGTTGGATTTTTTCCGGAAGGGACATTGGTGCGAAATAAACCAGTGGGTGAGATTCGGAGCGGTGCTGCCTATTTAAGCCTCAAGTCCGGTGCACCCATCGTTCCAGTTTATATCAAGGCGCAAATTATGGGACCTTATCCTGGTGAAGAGATTGGTAGTGCCTCAATCTATGAAGGCGTAATATCCGTGTTCGGCAACCTCTTTCACAAGATAGTCGTTATGATTGGTGAACCGATTTTTCCCCAAGAGATTATTAAACAAATCGACACGCCGGCAGTTCAACAATACGAATTTACTGAAACTGTGATTAGGAGAATCAAACAAAAAATTTACGAGCGTCTTTTAGAGTTGGCGAACCAATAAATACTCGGGTAGGAAGTATGCCACTACCCAATGCATTTCCAACATCTATTAGGAGACAGCAGTAATATCAAATCCTGCTAACAAACAGGATTCTAATGGTCTGGTGCTTTCTGCTCCAACAAGAGTGGGAAAATAGCAAATCAAGTTGATTCAAAACGGCTCAAACCTCCTTTCTTAAAATTGCCATTAGCCAATTGGGAATTCAAGTTGATTCGGCTTTACTCCTGGTTTTTTTCATATTTTATCGTTATAATTTTTTCGATGCTTTTAATCGGTCAGAAAACCAATTCCAATCCACCACTGCTGAATAAGAATCCTAAGGATAACTTAAGAGAAGCAATGTTTTATAAGAAACTGAAGAAAAAGAATGTTCAGTGTGCGATTTGCTTTCGTAATTGTATCATTGTGCCTAACCAAAGGGGTTTTTTATCGCAATCGGGAGAATCGGGATGGTGTCTTATACAATATTGTCTATTCCCGACCGTTGGCTATCCAAATTGACCCAATCGGAAAGGAACCACAATTACACAACTTGCCCGGTACGAAGTCTTATGTTTAGGCACGGTGGGCTGTAATTTTCGTTGCAAATTCTGTCATAACTGGCATCTTTCGCAAAGGTCATTAGAAAATATTGAACATTATTATTTTCCACCCGAATCGGTTGTCGCATTAGCATTGAAAAATAAGCTTAAGACAATTTCCTTCACTTACAATGACCCAATCGCTTTTTATGAGTATGTGTATGATATTGCCCAATACCGCAAAATTAACGATTTCAGTGAACAGTGGTTAAGGGATGGCGAAAGTGATAATAATGTAAAAAGTAGCGGTACGCTTCATCACCCAATAAATTAAATAATTGAACAATTTGAACTATTTCTTATGCATCCTTGAAATTAGTGACTGGTCTTTAGTGAAATAATTAGGCAATGTGGGAGGTTGCTTTCCAGGTGACCTACGGGACTAACTACCGGGCTATTCCCCGAGTTGCTTCCCAAGTTGCCTACTAAGTCGCTTCCGAGGTCGTCCACAAAATCGCTCACCAATCTGCTTACCAACCAACCCCCGAAGCAGCTTACGAAGCCACTTACCAAGTAGCCTATTGGGCTATTTAGGGGGTAGCCTACGGGGTCACCCCCTATACGATACCCCCTCCCAAAGCAAAATTTCATATAAGAAATTTAAATATCAAATAGTTAAAAGAAATTTTAGCTCGATTTTTGTGTTAGTTTTAACTAATCTTTTGCGATGTTAATTTTTTCTCAAGAAGTGGCGAAAAAGTTTCTCTCTTCTTGCAAAATCCGATTCGGACAACTTAAGGCATTGCGAAAAAAAGTTTATTTGACTAACCGGAAGTTGCTGATTGGTTAGGATTAAAATCAAAATATTCAAAGTCTTATCGCTCGCTTAGAAAATGGATTTATCCAAAATCTCGTTTTGCGAACATTTCTTAACTTGCTTCGAGTCTGTAGTGCCTCTTGGATTGCGTTTCTTCGCAAACTGGATAGAATTGATTTTAGACAACGATACGAAAAGTTGATGGCACAACTGACAATACCACCAACAAAAAGAAAGATTGAACAGGATGTGATGCACTATAAGGTTGGCGTTGAGATGCCATCTAAGGAGAAATAGGCGATCGATTCTGAACGATTGAAAGATAGTTTTAAAAAGTTCAATCGGTCAATTTATTGGGTAAAGGACACCGCTGATTTGGATTGTAATATGGTTGAATTAATGAAGATGCCTATTTAAATTACTGTGACGACGCCGTTGTCCGCAGGATTACCATTAGCGGTAGCTAAGTAGTGAAATTACTTTGCCGGGTTGGTGTCTTTTATTAATTCCGAAATATTAAAATTTTTGAATCCAACTCCTTAGGTGGTCGGTGCCTCAAATTTTCGATGGGTAGATTTTATTCTTCGATTGTCACTTTCTCCATTATCACATCTTTTACTGGCATATCCCGCGGACCGGTCTCGACCTTACCAATCGCATCCACCACATCCAACCCTTCAACTACCTTGCCAATTATTGTGTATTGTCCATCAAGATGTGGGGCTGGTGCTAAACAGATGTAAAACTGACTACCACTGGAAGCTTTGGTGGGATTGACTTGGTCGGGTAGTCTTGCCATTGCTACCGTTCCTTTGAGATGTTTTAAGTTCGGACTGATTTCCGCTTCGACGGTATAACCAGGCCCACCAGTACCATCACCTTTTGGGTCACCACCTTGGATGACGAAATTTGGTATCACCCGATGGAATTTTAAACCGTCATAGAAGCCACTCCTTGCTAATTTGACAATATTGGCGACATTCTTGGGTGCTTCTTTGGCAAAGAGTTCGATCTTAATTGTGCCGAAGTCTTTTACTTTAATTACCATTCGCTCCTTTCCGGTTAACGGCTTGGTTTCTTCAGTACTAATTGATTCAGGGGTTGCTTTTGCGGTATCGGCTTTCATTGCTTCTTCTTTTGGTGTCATTGCCATTTTGGGTGCTGGTTGCTTTTGACCGCAACTTAAGACCAGAATGAAAACCGTAATACCTGCAGTTAGTTTTTTTATCATTTCGCCTCCTTATTTACTAACAATGATTTTGTTTTTTATTTTGGTTGTTTCAGTTTCTAAAATTCCAAAATAGATTCCAGCCGGAACCCTTTTTCTCGAAAAATCGGTTAAATTCCAACTGGTTTGGTAATTCCCGGGTGCTTCTAATCTCAATGGAATTGAATTAATCAATTCGCCCATCACGGTATAAATCTTCAGTTTTGGGTCGGTTTTGGCTTGGGTTTGTAATATAACTGTTAGCTGGCTTTTCGTCGGATTAGGGTAGAGGATAATTTGGAATTTGGAATGCGGAATTCGGAATTTGGAATACAGAGTGCTGATTGCGGTGCGCGTTAAGCGGTATGAGACTGCATCCAAGTCAAAACCAGCATAAGGGTCACTGGTCGACCCCCCACCCGCATCAACAATCTTAACATATCGAGCGCTATCTAAGTTTGGGGCTGCTAAATCGAAGGAAGTGGTGCCTAAGCCAACACCGCAGAGATACCAATTGCCATCCCAAGTGTTGGCGGCATAAACGGTATAACTTTCGGGTGTGGTGTCAGCTTCAATTATAGTGAAATCAAAGCCGGGCAAGTTTTGGATTGCAGGTTTTGCCTCAAGGACAATTGTTCCCCCAACACCTAAGGAATAGGGAATACCATCAGGTTCGCCCAATGCTGAATTGGTTATTGTGTGATAAGCAACATCGGGTCGGTCACGCCGAACCCAAACCAATTTTTGGATGTAGTTCTCCTCGGTATTTGTGGGAGTAAGAAGGATATCTAAATTGATTGAACCTTGGGCGGGTACTACCACATTTTCAATAATCTTTGTCAAATAACCTTGGGCAGAAACCTTTACGGTATAGGTGCCGGGTTCAGCCATTTTATGAAAATCGCCGATTGCCGGGTCAGTGTAGACCGACCAGCGCAAGGGGTTAGTGAATTGCACTAAAGCAAATAATGGTTCACCGGTTATTGAGTCCCGCACCGTTCCTTCGATTCCATAACCGGCTAAAGTTATCATATCGAGCAATGCCCTTCGATTAGCAATGCAGATGCTATCAATCCGACTTTGTTGGCTGGGTTGTTGAGTCTCAATCGTTGTTCCAATTCCACCCCAAATCCCGAATAACGCATCTTGAGCCGAACCACGTACATAATACCAATCGTAACCATTAATCTTGGTCAGTCGAGTTGTTGAAGAACCATAAGTTGAATCCGCATAGCGTTGGGAAATATTGATAATTAAACCACTATCCGGTGGGTCTTGGGGATGATGGTCCCAAAGATAATTGACATAAGAAGCGGCGGAATGATATTCATATTCAAGAGTTATATTATTCGCTTCGCTATGTAACCGCATTGCCTTGGTTTCGGGTTGAGAAAAAGGGCTTGGGCTTGAACCCGAACCTGACCACATATAGCCATAATCTCGGTTCAAATCGACACCGTTATTATTAGTCCGCCGATTGGCGATATGACCATCAACATTAAAGATTGGTATTAGCCAAATTTCCCGATTATTCACTAAATATTGAACTTGGGGGTTCAATGGATAATTTTCGACTAAATATTTTAAGAAAGCAAGAATTATTTCAGTTGAGATTTTTTCATCACCGTGATGAGCACCAACCAATCGAATTTCGGGTTCGGGTTCTTCTTGAAAAGGATTATCGGTTACCTTCATCGCCAAAATCGGGCGGTTTAAAACCGAAAATCCTAATGTTTCGAGTTTGGTAATTGCTGGGTAGGTTTGACTGACTGCAGTCATTATACTACAGACTTGGTTATAAGAATGATAGCCTTGTAAAATCTTGGTCAATTCTTGTTGGTAATCCGAAAGTAGCACTGTTACTCTATAGCCCAGTTCGACAACCTCCTTTATTTTTTCGTCATCGGCATAAGTGGTAATAAAACTATCTTCAGCCGAAATTATGGCCAAATCCACCTTATCCATTAATTGATATACTGCATCGTGGTTCGGAATTTCAATACGAATCACGCGTTCGGGATTAGAAAAAGCAATTAAAAAGATTAACGCCCAGATATTAATCATTTAAAAAACATTTTAGTGAAAAATTTCTTTCGGTCAAGGTGAGTCACGGGTCAGGACTTCTCTAACTGCTTTAATAGTTTTAAAAATTTTGCAACGGGCAAACCAATAACATTAGAATAACAACCCTGGATTGATTCAACAAAAAGACCAGCCTGCCCTTGGATTCCGTAGCCCCCAGCCTTATCATAAGGCTCCGGTGTTTTTATATACCGAGCGATTTCGGAATCGGTTAAGTGGCGGAATTTAACTTTGGTCACTTCAAAATCCTTTACCGCTATTTTATCCGGTAGCCGTTCAAGATATATTCCGGTAATCACCTTATGAGTTTGACCCGAGAGCAGACTAATCATTTTTTGGGCTTCTTGGCGATTTTTGGGCTTGCCCAAAATCTTTTTCCCAAAAACCACAATTGTGTCCATCCCGATGACGATACCTTTGTCCACCTGGTGTTTGACCGATTCCACCTTCATTTGTGCTAAGGCTTGAGCATATTTTTCCGGCGAAACATTGGAAACTAAAATACTTTCGCGCAAATTGGGCTTTAATATGCTAAATTTTATTCCCAAGTTCCGTAGAATCTTACGGCGTCGCGGTGAGCGCGAAGCTAAATAGATTCTCATACCCAACTCAATAGAAAACGGCACTACAGGCGAAGCATAGACAATAACTTAAAGTAGGAGAAAAGAGTTCAAGAAGGTTTAAATCATTCAAGGTAAGAGAAAATTAAAGATTCCCTTGCCAATACTCACTTCGGGAATCTTTTTAATTCGAAACTTGAAGTCATAGGTCCAGCGCGTGCCCATACCCGAACCAGTGAAAAGCAATTCCCAGCAATGCAGGTCTTTAACGACACTTAAATTAATATCAGCTGGTGGCCAAGGTTTATTAAGATTAGAACCAGTGGCAATATTAAAGGACCAGCCGGGAAGCGTAAATGCTAAATTAGCGGTTAACATATTACTTTGCGGATTCCAGAAATGATTTAGATTGACACTGAAATTTCTTAAGATATTAGTTGCCGAGTCAGTGGCAAAACGACTGAAGGAATAAAAGAAATTGGTATTAGTTGAGTAATCGGTAAAGTCCAATGAATCCAAATCAAAGATTGTGTTTAAACTGAGATTCAAATTAAGTCCGGGTAGTTGGAGGATAAAAAAATCGGCATTGGTACCAATCGGAGCAATTTTCTGTTCCAAAAAGTTATAGCCTGAGCCGAGATTGATATAACAGAGGTCACGTTTTATTCGTTCCTCACCAATTTTAGCTTGAAATAGATTGGCTAATCCGAAGGCAAGCCCACGACTGATTGGTATTGTATCAAACCGGGGAATCCCGAAAAATCCTTTTTGTCGGATCATTGGTTGCACCGAATAAGAGACGTTCGGGGTGACTTGATGAAGGACGCCGTGGAGGCCAAAGACTTCGATGCCGAATATCTTATAAAGGGTAATATTGGCACCGGTTGCAAACGAATATTGGCTTTCATAGGTAATGGTATCACCAAGATGGATATTCTCATTAAATGAGAGATTTTCCGATAGATTTAAAGACTGAAAAATCTTTTGGGAAGAGCCAAGACCAGTCGCACTGCTCAGCCTTTTTCTGGTATCAATTAATCTAAACCTATCATCCTTATGGCTATATTTCCTAATTTCCGAGTAGCCAAAGCCTTGACTCATATCCAGTGGACCAAAAGGCATTGGTGGTGGCGCAAGTCCTAAGTTCAAATTAGCCGAACGGCTTTCGGTCTTAACTGAATCTGCTTGGTAAGAGATATTATTATTAAAACTTAATCCTGGTGAGATATTCCAAGTGTGAAATAAGGGTCTGGAATAGAAACCAAGATTTATCTTGGGCAAAAGAATTTCGGTTGAATTCAAAGCAAAATCACGCCGGTGTTGGACAAATATCGTGCCTTTACCAATCCGCCGGAACGAACGGGAAAGTTGGGCATAAGAGAATAATTCCTTTTTCAGCCACTCAATCCGCTCTTCGGTATAATCGGAAATTAATTTCTCATCACTCTGATAGTCAGCATAAGCAGTCAAATCGGAATCGAAGAAAAAGACCGATGAGTGCTTGGCATTCAGGCTGTAGCGAACCTTTTTGGTATCAAATTCGCGAATGTAAGTCAAAAGCATCTGTCCCGAGGCAAAAGGATTGACAATATATCTACCTTCAACTTTGGGGTAAAAACCTTTCTTCATCATAAAATCTAAACCGAAGGTCATATCCGAATAATCATTAATCACCCAATAGTAAGACATCCCTTTGGCATAATAACCTTCGACATCGGACTGTCCAACTTTAAAAGGGGTAAGACCGGACTTACGGTTTTTACCGATGGGGAAAAACCAGAAAGGAGCCACCGCAATTGGTAATTTTCTAATCTTAAGAATGATTGGTTGGGTAATTACCATATCATCCATTAAAACCCTAACCTTTGAACCGAAAAAATGATAATGTGGTGGATTGCGGTCACAAGTTGTATAATAACCTTGATTAACATTTAGGGTCTTTTCCTTTACTAACCAAATTTCTTCGCCTCTAAAAAAACCGTTAGTTATTTCAGTACTGGCTTTTCGCATCATTCCCTTTCGGGTCGAAACGTTATAATGGAGTTCAAAGCCGATAATTGTTTCGGCAGCGGTCCGAAAAGTGACATAAGAGATACTCGGTTTAATACTTTCCCTGACCGATATTGGTTTAGTAGCGGTACGAGGAAAGGCACTAATGATATGTTTTTTGGTATCATATATAATCGAGTCTGCAAATAAACTCATATCTCGATAACGAATCCAAGCTGAATCAATAATTATTACTTTCTCCTCTTCGGTAAAATAGGTTAAAGTCTTACCGCCAAAATGAACGACATTAGTTGTGTCGTAGGTATCCGAATCCGACAATGATGTTTCGTTCGGTTGAGCGAGAAACAATAAAATAATAATGAGAACTGGCAATGCTTTATCATAAAACTTAAGTCCCAAAAGTCAAGACCAAATCTGGCTTTTTAGTGGTTAAATTTCACAAGTATTTAGGGGATAGTTGTGGAGGAATAGAGGCTTGGATTGTAATGAAGCCGGTAGAATCAATATTTGGTGCTGAGAGCGGAAAATCGGAAAGGGAGAGTTTTCTAATCAGTTCGATTGTCCGTCCGAGTGAATCAGGTTTTGGGATACCCGGTGGTTCTTGATAGAGTGGAACAATTCGACCCGAAACGAAATTACCCAAAGTATCCAAATCAACCTTTAAGATCAAAGAGAGTCCCTGCTCTTTTTTTAAACAGAACCGACCATAGGTGCAAAAATTACCTAAACTATAAGCAATCAGTTTGTTCTTATAAATCTCCAACGCTCTTGGGACATGGGGACCGTGTCCAATAACCAGATCGGCACCGGAATCGATCACGGAATGGGCAAATTTTATCACATTGCCTCTTGGCTCATCCAAGAAATATTCAAAACTGTCCTTGGTATGTAAATGTTTAACGCCTTCATTTCCGCTATGAAAAGTGACAATAACAATGGCGCCCTGGCGTTTCAAATCAGCAATCAATTTTTGTGCCCGATGCGTATCCAATAAGTTGTTAGTCCGCCGATAGGGTGAAAATCCAACGACAAAGACTTTTTTATTTTTAATGATTAAATCAGCATAAGAATTTTTAAGCCCAGTGTATTTGATACCGACCTGGTCTAAAACTCGTTTTGTCGTGTTAATACCAAAAGTATCGAAGTCACCAATATGATTATTAGCTAAGTTAAGGACATCAAAGCCAACCGCAACAAGGTTTTTAACATATCGAGTTGGCGTGGCAAATATGAAGCGATATTTTGTCGAATCTTTTTTGGGTTTACCACTATCGCAAAGCGGACCTTCTAAATTACCAATTGTGATTTCAGAATCAATCAATTCATCGCTAATCAATTTAAATAAATCGGCGCCGTGATTAGGTGGCAAAATTGGTATCGGATAAGTCGAACCCATCATAATATCACCAACCGCGGCGATTCTAATAACAGAATTAATCGGGTCCGTTCGGTATGTTACCATTTTTGGGTCGGCTATGGGTTTGAATCCAACAAAAGCGAATAGAACGGATAATAAAGAAAGTAAGATTACGGCACGTATGTTCATTGGTCGGCGAAATCTTATCCAAATTGTGACTGAAATCAAGTTAAATTTTTAGTGTTAATTCGACAGGGAGCGGTTATGGTATAGCGAGTGATTTGAGCAATTAATTGGCGATTACTAATTCCATACCCTATTAGTTAATTTTATTTAGTTGTTTTAGTTGAACTTAATTAGTCAACGACCACGTAGTTATCAAGGATATAGTTGAGTGGATTCACCCAAGTGCCCGAAACTTTCACCCCATAGTGAAGATGATAGCCGGTAGTCTTGCCACTTCTACCAACGGTAGCAATTACTTCCCCCCTTGTTACCTTCTCACCATAACCTTTTCTAATACTTTGACAATGGCCATAGAAAGTGATATAACCGTAACCGTGGTCAATCTCAATCACTTTGCCATATCCCGGTCTTATGCCAGCAAAACAAACCCTGCCGTCAGCAGTAGCGACAATTGGTGTTCCGGGTGGAGCAACAATATCTATTCCATTATGCATAACTTTACGGCCGGTGAAAGGGTCACGGCGATAGCCATAACCACTAGAGACCCAACCGCAAACTGGCCAAATCGAGGGAGTGTGATTAAGGACGGTTTCCTGTTGTTTTAGGTGCTTTTCGATTTCGGCAAAACTCACTTCTTGAAATCGAACCTGCCGATTCAGTTCAGCGAGTGTCTTTTCGATTTGAAGCAAATCGGCATTTTCGTTAGTAAGATTGACACTGGCAATTCCACCGATACCCATCGCCCGGACATCTTGGGGAACTAATTCAATTGCTGAGGCTAACCTCAATTTCGTATCAAATTCGGCTAAAGCCAACAATCTTTCTTTTAAACGAGCCACTTCATTCTCAATGTAACCTAATTTTCGTCTAAGGGTTGAATTTTCTTTAGTTAATATCTTAATTAGATTTTGCTCTCTAAGTCTTTGATTTAACGAAAGAAAAGAAAAAACACCTAAAGCCAAAGATAGACCGATTAAACCGGTAACGCAGTATAAAAGGTAAATCGGCAGGTTGGTGCGGAGTATTCGATTCCGCTTGACAAAAGCGATAACAAAGCTGACCTGCTCCAACTTACAAGTTTAACAAAAATTTTGGAGTCTGTCAAGTCATTTTCGCCACTTGCTTTATAAGGCTTGATTTGAAGCTAACTTATAATACTGGGGTTTTACACTACAAACAATATTTTAGCAAAATTTCAAGACCAAGAAATTTTAAACCGCTAAATCTTCCTTGCTTATTAAATCTTCACTCAATAAGATCCTAGCAACCCGCTCAATCCAGGGCGTAGCCTTGGGAATTTTGTAGCCTCGCATACCCATATTCTTTATCTCAATCTCTGCCGCATCAAATCCCGATAATTCCCCATAAAGCTCTCTCACCGTCATATCCTTTATCCCAGCCTTCTTAAGTAAATATTCCACTGTCACATTTAATAAATACCCTAAAACACAAAATAGCACATGACTACAAACTCGCTCGTCCCTTCGATGGTAGATCGGTCGAATATCCACAAAAGATTTTATATGATGAAATGTCTGCTCAATCCGTAACCGCTGCCGATAGCCAGTCACCAAATCTAATGCCGACACTAATAAATTACCTCGCTCATCCCGCACCAGCAAATTCGACGCTATAACATAAACCCCATCCAAAAGCGATTCCCGCTTTATTCTCTCTAAATTCCGCTCAAATTCAATCTGGTAGGTTAATACTTCACGCACCCGCCCTTTATAATTCACCACTTGGCGCACCGGCTTTATCCGATACTTGAAATATTTTACCGCCTTACGGCGCCTGAGATAATAATCAACCCGACGCCCAATTATCTTTGCACACCGCCGCTTCCGTGCCTTAAGTAATTCCTGATTCATCTTCTTCAAGGCTTCCTCAATCGAAATCAATTTCTCTTCCCGATTCCACCGCTC
Organism: Caldifarciminota bacterium; assembly: GCA_039801565.1. Taxonomy (GTDB): domain Bacteria; phylum Hydrothermota; class Tepidihabitantia; order Tepidihabitantales; family JAOUPE01; genus JBDRUX01. The sequence goes on along the minus strand of JBDRUX010000049.1, from coordinate 1,713 downwards.
CTCAGAAAATTTCTCCGGATTAAAGCAAAGAATATAACGTCTACCACCACTCACCAAAAGCTCCCGATAATAGGTAGAATCATTGTAACAGGTGAAATGAGATAATCCATTAGGCAAATCCGCTTCAGTTAATGAGCTAAGACAATCAAGCGGTAATCCCGGAAGCGACATTATCTCACTACGGTCTAAGGTAACAATAAAATAAAGTTTAGCGTCCTCAATCGCCTTTAAATTCTCCTCACTTACCATTCCCCGATCCAAGACTAAGGTGCTGTGTTTTATCTCATAGGTCTTGGTGAGATAATCTACCAGCTCTTTAACCGTCGCCACATCCACTGCGTTTCCCTGCAAAACCCGCCAGTAGAAAGGAAAACCATCTTTCGTTATGGCTAAAGCCAAAAGAATTTGGCGCTTGTTATTACTATAACCCCGCGGATACCCGCGCACCGCTAACGATGGACCAAACCCTTCAAAATAGGTCGAGGTAATATCGTAAAAGATTAAATCGAACTCACTAAGTCCTTTCTCTTTAATCTTTTCATACAGATACTTCTGCAGAATAGGCTCAATCGTCAAAATCGCATCTAAGGTCCGATAAATTCGGGTTGGATTAATGGCATCTGCCTTAGTCTTTAATAAGACCGGTAAGATTGTTTTCTTATACCAATCCTGCACCTTAAAATCACTGCGTGGCGAAACTGCTCGATTTATCGCCAAAATCTGACTCACCGTAGCAATGCTAACCGATTCTTTACCCTTAGCCAACTGCTCATTCAAAAACTTATCAAAGTCCCAATAAGACCAAATCTTATTTAATATCCCAACGGTCAGGAAATCTACCGATTGGTTAAGTTTAATATCTTGCCAGGTAGTAATAAAGGCGTGAGGCTTCTTAGCTTGAAGCAGCGATTGAGCCAGGTTTACTTCCTTCGGGGTGAGTCGACCCAAATGCAAAATCGTCTTCTGCCTTACTTTTTTGGTTTTACGGTCTCGATAAGTCTTAACCAAAAGCCAATAGTCATATTTTTTGCCATTCTTTTTGATGGTCAACTTTCTTAAAAACACTTTACACTACTAATATAGTTAAATAAGTTCAAAAGTCAAGAGGAAAATCGAAAATAAGATTAATAAGTTTACACTACAATGACGAGAATTAAGTTAGAAGAAGATATTGAACTTATGAGACTTATTTACTTAACGATATTCAAACTGGCGAAAATGACCTGTCAAGCCTAAAAATCTAAATTGAATTGGAGTGGTTAGGCTATTCATTCCCGCACTGAAGTACGCGGTATTCCGATGCGGTTTTATAATTTTACTCCCAGCTAAATACCTAATTCCTACACAAACCCAGTGACAATCAACAACATTGCCACCGATTTCTTAATCGCTACTAATCTCATAACTTGAAAACTTCTCTAAATTATCCTTCAAAAACTTATAGTATTGGCTGGCCCTGCTATTATAAAAAAGGATTCAGTATTCCTCAACCCTTGCACGCTACTATTGACGATTTGAGATACTTCCGTATATTATAATGACGAATGATTGCTTTCGGTTTTGGTGTTCATCTTCATCAACCGATTGGTAATTTTGATTCGGTGATTGAATCAGCTTACCAAACGGCTTATAAACCTTTCTTGGAGTTGATAAGACAATTTCCTACCATCAAAATTAATTATCACATTTCCGGGTGCCTTTTAGAATGGTTAA
>JBDRUX010000048.1:0-17694 GCA_039801565.1 Caldifarciminota bacterium | reverse complement strand
TTTTGGTTTGGCGCCAGGGGTGTTCCCACCCCTGGGTCTCTTCTGTTTTCTCGTCATATTTATCCTTTCTCCATTTTGCAGACATTATAGCACATAACTCTAATTTTCCATTTGGGAGGGGGTATCGTCTAGGGGGTGACCCCGTAGGCTACCCCCTAAGCTACCCCGTAGGCTGCCTCCTAAGTTGCCTGGGAAGTTGCTTGGGGAGTTGGTTGGTAGGCAGGTTAGGGAGCGACTTCGTAGGCGACTTCGGGAGCGACTCGGTAAGCAACTTGGGAAGCAACCTGGGGAGCGGCTCGGTAGGTAGCCCCGTAGGTCGCCTGGGAAGCAACCTTAGACACCAGCTCGTCATTTTCACTTATCCCTAAGCCCGTTGCCTCAATCACGGATTTAAGATGCATAGGAAATAGTTCAAAGTGTTCAAGGCTAAATCGTTTTTTGGTGCACACCAGTCCCTAACCACTAGCCACAAATTACTGATTTGGGGGGATGCAGGGAAAAATAGTTCAAAATGTTCAATAGTTTAAATTGTCGTGATAAATTGCCCCGAACGACTCAGGTATTAAGCAGTGAGTGAACCTATTTAACCAGAGGATTGTAAATGCAGTAGTGTGGATGCGAAATGAAGAGTAGCTGATTGTTGTTCCAAGTTCCGCATTTCTCATTCCGAGTTTGAACAGCCAATCCTTTTTCATCAGGACGAGTTTTCTGACTAAGAACCATTTTTACCCAATGTAATTTGTATCGCAACTCCCTGAGAGAATGAAGTTTCTTCTTAGAAGTGAGAGAAATTTTCGATTTTCCTTTTATTCACTATTATACAAAGTTGTCCAATCTAAGCTCTTTTTATTAGTCGTTTCCAATCAGTAATTCCTGCTGGCCAGTGAAGTTGTCTCAACATCTCAAGTGAATCAATTACTGAGTTTATAGGTTCACTTTTGAATTCTTCATAGACTCTATAAGGTCGTGGCTGATTCTTATTTAAATTTTCAAAACATTTCTCAATTTCTCCTCCTACTTCATTTACAACCCACCAGGTTATAAGCTGAGCCCATCCCTCCGTAACTTCTTCAGAACTCAGTTTATAAAGTTCAGTTGGCCAGAAAGGCGTATTGGGTTTTGGTAAAAGATGGGTTATCCAGTGACCAATTTCATGAATAAGAACCATTCCTCTCAATAACTCTTCATTAAAATTATACCTTTTTGAAGCCCACTTTAACCCCTTTTGATAAATGATGATGATTTTGTAATCCGGCAAATAGCAACCAAGCAATTCTTCAATTGAAATAGTGTCAGGTCTTCCTCTTTCTCTATTCCGTGGGATGCGTGGGTTTTCTATTTGTTCTTCTTTGATCTCTTTTAATTCATCCTCAAGTTCAGGGTAAGCGACAAAAACTGGAGGGGGTTCAAAAGAAAGATAAATTTCAGGTAGCGGAGAAGAGGAATATCCTCTTTTTCTAAATTTATCCATTACCCGGGCAATAAGTTCCTTTTCATCTCTTGTGGGAATAAAAACAAATCTTGAAATCGGAGATGGAGAAAGAAATTTTCCCAATGCCTCTTTTCTTTCTTTAATCATATTATCAACTACCTTTAAAAATCTTCCGTCTCCTGCCTTTTTAATAACTGAACGTAAGTATAAAACCTGCTGAGATGGAATATAACCAGTTTTTGGGAAAATTGGATAATCGACATGGGGATAACTCAAATGTCTGATAATAAACTCAGCCGTAAAAGTGTGAAAAGGTTCTCCAGGAAATATATCAAAACAATAGTGAATAACATATTCTTTCGCATCATCACTAAGTTTATTCCACTCTTCATCTCTATATGTAGGAGTGTTTGTCATCATTTTTTCCTTTAACCACTCTCTGGAAACCTTCCGATGTTCTTCAATGTCGGAATTAAACCAATGGTTCGCAAGCTCGACTCCGACATTATTTACTAGTGCCTCTAAAAAATCATGGAAGCCTTTTATTGGTTTTACCTCATCAATTAACTGCCAATTGCTTAGGTCCTTGACTATGGATTTCCAGTTAGGTAGATTATTGTCAAGGAATTTTTCCCACTCCGAAACGGAGTAGGGATTTTGTGGGCTGGAAGTGTTGATTAAATTGATAAATTTTTCAATATCCTTCATTCTTCCTCCTATTTTGAATTTGAGTATAATTTCAATATGATTAAACAACTAATGGCGCCAAAGAATTGGAAACAAGGGGGCTGCATCTTTCCTAGGCTTCGTATCCGGAAAGGATTCTGTCCACCGCTTTCTCCATTCCCAATAGGTTGGTTGGGACTCAGATCTCGTATCACCATGGGTGGAAGAGAAAGCATTCTGTTTCTAATATTTAATTCGCCCAAGGCGGATTGGGTTTTAGGTATTAGATTAACCACAATAACTCCAGCTTTTCAGTTTGTATTATCCTCTTTTGTCCCCTTTTATATGACTCTGAATGTATCGTTCAACAGCTTTAATAATCTTATCGGCAATTTCGATGTCCCTTTTTGCTTTGGCTTTGCTCACTTCTATTTCGTAATCGTAATCACCAATTTCTCGGTCTTCCCGTAATTCATTAATCCAATTGGCAAATTCTTTTGGAAAAATCTCATTTTTTATAAAATGTTGAGAAAAGCCAGCAATTACTCCAGAATGCTTGGAATAAGATAACCCTTTGGTTAAAAGTGCGGCTTGCATTATATGAAAAACCGAATAATAAGCCCGGGAAGAAGTGGACTCAAAACGGTTTTCGGAATATAAGATTTTGGCATCTCCTAATATCCGATTGGCTTTTTTAATGATTGCTTGAACTGTTTTGTTTAATTTTTTTCTCTCATTCACAATGGAATCCCTTCCTTTTGAATATTCATTATCAACGGATTAAATCTTTTGCGTTCTAGGTCCCTTTCGGTAAGAGCAAAGTCAGTGATTATCATACCATATTTTAAGAGCATTTCGACTGATAAGTTGTCTAAAGTCTTTTTAACTTTGGGCGTCACCTTGTCAAAGATGAGGCAAAAATCATAATCTGAATCAGCGGAATTATCGCCACGTGCTCTTGAGCCAAAAAGGATTGCTTTTTTTAATTCCTTACCGAATACTTTTTTTAATTCATTTAGATAAATTTTGATTTTTCTGTCATTTCCTTTTCTTAGAGTTTTTTTGAAATTATGATTTGTCATAAAATTAACCTCCTTTTGTCTTGTTGTGAGGGGCTGTTCTTTTTATTGTCTTATAGACCATTCGGTTCGTTACTTTAGTCACAATGCTTTCCTTCTTGGAGTTTAAAAATTTTTGGGTTGAAGACCAATCCAATCGGAATATCTTTAATAAAAAACATTGGCTCACTCATATAATTTATGCTTCCATTTTATTAAAAATAGGGAAATTGTCAAATAAAAATTTAATGATTTAAATTTATAAGTCATTTATTTTTAATAAGTTATTTATAAGAATTTGCCAAGCTATTTTTGGAAAGGGGCAGGGTATAAATTTTTTAGTATTGAACTTTAATACATGCTTCAAGCTTCTAAACCATTTCATTACTTCACCATTTTTCTCTATTCTAATATCATAATCAATAACCAGAATAAAACAACAATTTAGTAATTGTTTAAAATTGCTCGGGCGCTGGAGCGTATTTTTTTCTGTAGGTTTACCTCGATATAAATGATTATTCTAGTTTATGTCATATCAAGTTGAGAATAAAATTTTTGCCAGTTCAATAATCAATTCCTCTTTTAATCGGCATAAGAGGGCATCAAGGGTAAAATTCATTTCGGTCCGACCGGTCCGAATAATTATACCACCTTTGATTGTTGGGTCTTCAATCAATCGGACATTAGGGAATTGATTTGCGATTTGCGCTTTATCATCAGGATTAATGATGACCTCGCAATTTTCTTCGCTGGTATGCCTTGTGATTAAATCCTTAAGTAGTGTAAGGTATTCAGGTAATTCGAGAAAGCGGCGTTCAGCTGTGGCAAAGATATTATCAATGATTTCCCATTTTGCCTTTAATAGCAATTTGCGTTGTTCGAGTTTAGCCTCGGTAGCGGTTCGGTCGAGAATTGACTGGGCTTCGATTTTGCTTTGTTGCTCGGCGGTTTGATAGATATTTTTTATTTCCGCATCGGTCTTTTTTTTGATTTCGGCAATTTTTGCTTCATACTGGTTAATAATTTCCTGGCGTTTTATTTCAGCCTCGTCAAGGATTTTCTGCTTAATCTTTTCGAGACTCATCCCAATTTCACACCCATCTGTAAAAAGAGAGTTGCCAGTAAACCTAAAACTGCGTAGGTTTCAACCATTGCCCCATAGATAACGCCTTTCATTGCCTCGGCTGGTCGTTTTGCCACTAATTCGGCGCCCGCGGCACAGACTTTGCCCTGCAAGATTGCGGTAAATAAACCAGCAATTGCCACGGGCAAGCAAGCAATAAACAGTTGAATGCCTTGAGCCAATGTAATCGGAGCTAGCGTTCCTAAGACACCAAGTTTCATCATCCCTAAGAATGCCCCTAAGAAACCATAAAAACCTTGGGTACCGGGTAAAGCGACCAGAATGAATAGTTGGCCAAATTTATTAGGGTCTTCACTTAAGACACCAGCCGCAACTGATGCGACTAATCCAATACCAATTGCTGAACCAATGCCAGCCAAAAATGCCGATAAAGCACAACCGGCAATGGCAATTGCCAAACCAAGTGGGTCTACCATTTTGCCTCCTTATTCATTTAACTTGCACATATTTATTTTCCCAGCGAAACGGCATAAACCTTACGCCGCCGCCGGTAAAGAAACGGGGAAAGAATTCAACATATTGCAAACGTAGTGTATGAACGAACGCGCCTAAGATATTGACACCGAGATTATAAATGTGGCCAAAGATAAGAATAATTACTGCTAAAATAATCCCAAGAACGGGAATTTTAATTACCATCCAGGCAATGGTGTTAATTGCCATGGCAATTCCAGCGCCACTCATTCCTAACGCCATTAAACGGATATAAGAGAGAATCAAACCGATATAGGAACTTGCCCCATAAAGCGTGTATAATCCCCAAACTATTTTTTTTAAATTCTTTCGGTTCATTGGTTCAGAAAAGATAAATAAAGTCCCTAATAAAATTGGGATTATTAGGGGCAATCGGATAGCAAAATATAAAAGAGTCGACAGGATAAATAGGGAAAAGATAACAACACCGGTTATTTTCTTAGACTTAAACCATTCTTGGAAAGTCCAAGCGACCAACATTAAGAACCCGGCGCCAGCAAGGTATTGGGTGTTATGAAAAATTGGTGGTAAGAGTCCTTTTTGGCTTGCTAAAGTCAATAAACCACTAAAGACGATGAGGAATAAGAGCGTCTGGGTAAAAATGGTTTCCTGGCTTCGCCGCGTGAAGATAATTATCGTGGCACCCGCTAATAAACTAATGAAGATGAAGGCCGGTTTGTAGGTCAAAGGAATATACCTTCCCGTTAAGAAGATGCCGACTATAGAATTTAGTAGTAAAAACCAAGGCAATTGTTCAAAGAGTGCACCCCCGGCATTGTCTTGTCGAAATGAATCGTAAATCTCAATCAAAATACCAAATAAAATCTGGAGATAACCCAAGGCAATGGAAAGTAAGAAAAAAGGCATTGGGTTTTGGATTGGGTCAAAGAGCAATAGTTGATTGCGTAAGGTCACTAAAAAGCTTAAACCTAATTTATCAACAATATTGCCAAACCAACCACCAGTAATTGCCCCAGCCAAAATTGTCACGACACCGCTGATGGCAAAGACCTTGAGTAACTTATTATCAGCACCAAATTTCTTCAAAAGCAATAATGAGATTAATGTTAATAAAATACCATAACCAACATCCGCTAAGCAGAGGGCAAAAAAGATTAAAAACCAAGGGGTTAATAACGGAGTTGGGTCAATTTCAAAATGAGCCGGCATCCCATACATATCAAGGACAATTTCGAATGGACGGAAGAATTTGCGATTTTGTAGTGCGACCGGTGGTACTTCACCGGGGTTAGGTTCAATTCTTTCAATCACGGCAATTTCGGATTGGGTTAAGATTTTTTCCAATCGTTTTAAGTCCTGCCACTTCACCCAACCTTCAATGAATGTCACCGAGTCGGTGCCGGGTAAAATTTTGCCAATTGTTTGACGGCGATGCAGGTTAAGATAATAGTCATAAAGAATTTTCAACTTGGGTATTTCGGCAAGAAGATTTTTACTCTCTTCAATCAATTCAGTCCGTTGCTCAACTAACTCCTTTTGGCGTCGCTTGAGTTGCTGAATTAAGACCTCAGGTTTGCCTTTAAGATTGGAGAAATCAACAATTTCAAAATGATGGCTCATTAAAATCGCCTTCGCCTCGTTACTCATCGTCGCCGGAAAAGCAATTAAACAATAAATCCGTTCGGTCTGATTAATAATTTCAAGATGGATTGGTAACTCGGCAATTGCGGTTTGGAATTTGGTCAAATCTTCTTTTTCCGGAAAGAGACCGAGTACCATCTCAATTAACTGAGTAGAATAGATTTCACTGAAATCGTAGTCCAACTTTTGCCAGGGAATAAGCAAGGTTAGGTCGGCACTGATTGTCTTCTCTTTTGATTCAATATCCTGAATTTTCTGCCGTAATTCTTTTAATTTCTTAATCTTCTTTTCTCCATCATAACTAAGCACTATTCTCTCTAATTCGGTTTGGTTGACGACTAATTTACTTTCTGCCAAACCTTTTAATAACCCGCCCCTTTTGGTCTCAAAACTTTCTAAGTAATTGATGGCATCACCGATTTGTTCAACCGAAAATGCTTCACCTCCTATCGGTGCGGTGGGAAGTGAGATAGTTTCGGATTGGACAAGGTGGAGAATTCCTTCGTCTTGGAGTAAAGCCAGCAACCTATCTTGTTCGGACCGATGGACGGCGATTAGGACTTTTTGGACTCTTGCCAGCCCCATTCTTCTTTAACTTTCTTAATTATGAAATTTATTGCCGATTCAATTCGGTTGGCGACGATTTGTTTCAGTTGGGCAATCGCCTGTTCGGTCTCAGCCGCAATTTTTGATTTTAATTGTTCGGCTTCGCTTTTTGCTTTTGCAACTGCTTCTTGGCGAATCGATTCGGCATGATTTCTTGCTTCATTAATCAAACGCGCTTGTTCGATTTCGGCTAAAGATAAATTTTGGCGACCGGTCTCTTCAGCCGCGCGAATCATTGCCGCCGCTTTTTCTTCGGTGTCTTTTATCTCTTTAACGAAGTCAGTCGCCATATTTGTTAGGATAATCAGAAAATTCGAGTTGTCAAGACCATAGTCAACCGATTTCCTTTATTCATCATCCTATATTAGCGCGTAATATACCTTGGCTATTATGGCTTGATTATAGATCTTATATCCTTTCTTTCCGAATCCGCGGTCATGTTTAAGACTGATGACGGCATTAGCGATGGAGCAGACTATGGAATGGGCATGTCAGGGTTCTTATCTGGACATGAAAGAATTAGAAGAATGGGATCGAAAAAACGGTATTTCCGATACCGAAAAATCAACTATTGGAGGATGAATTTGCAGACAATTTGTTACTTGACCTAGGCTTTACTCCATAAGCTACCTCCGAGGTTCCCTCATCTTGTCACTTATCCGTAGAACCTGTGTTGGGATTACTGATTTTTGGGATTACAATCATTCAAATCGTTGGCGTGATAAATCGCACCGCTCTTATCTTAGTCAGCCATTTATCACTTGGGGCTTTAATGTTGTTTAATTTCCAAAAGTCGAATCACAAAGATAATTTCTATTAAAGCTGAACGCTACATTTTTTAAAATCAGGGGACTTCCCAACCAGATTGAAGTCCCCTGATAAATTTTTAAGTTATCTCACTACGATAACTTTCCGTTCTGCCTTGTAGCCATCAGCCAGGATTCGTAAGATATAGATTCCAGCCGGAAGTTCTTTAATCAAAAAGAAACCACAATCGTCGCTATTTTCATAGACCTTTTTACCAGCGATATTATAGACCTTAAGTGATACTTTTATCTTTTGCGGCAAGTTATAGGCAATTTTGATTTCACCTCGGTTCGGATTGGAGAAATTGAAGAGTTGCAGTTCTTTGGGCAGTGTCCTATCCATTGCCGAAGAAGAAAGTTCGGGGATGAGAGAAGTTTTTAAAGGCGGGTCCGGATCAATAATCGCCCAAAGTTCATTAGTGTTGTTACCAATTAAACAGTAGATAGCATTATCACAGCGCGAATAAGTTAGACAGCCACCAGCTTTTATTGGTTTTTTAGAAGGCACATCAGCCAATTGAGTCCATTGGTCTTGAACCGGGTCATAACGCCAAAATTCTCTGGTATTCCCCGCTTTTATGGCAAACCAAGGTACCGGTTCAACACCTTTAGGAGTAGGAGGAGGATCTGGGTCAATGATTGTGACTAATGAACCGCCTTCTTTAACCTTTTTTCTTTTGCCTTCGCGATTTTCCAAAGGTAGAGAAGCTCTTCTTTCAAAACCAGGTGGGTCGGGTTGTGGACTCAGTTTTAACCGGAAGAATTCATTGGTCTTGGCACGCAAGAGATAAAGGAAGGAATCACCAAATGCCATCGAACTGCCAATCTTCCATTTACCGCCGGGTAGAGTCTCCGGCTTACAGGGCTCCCATTTTAGGGTTGAGAGGTTGAACCGCTTCCATTCATTGGTGTTAGAGCCACTGCCAGCATAGATATATTTTGTATCACCGATTTTAGCCAGGGTCATAAATCCACCCTTAACGCCTTTGGTGAAACCAGGTTCCTCTAATACTTCCCAACCTTTTTCCTGAATATTGTAGCGATAGAACTCATTGGTTCCGTTACCTTTGAGGATATAAATCCAGGTCGGGTCATCATCAATCATACAGGCGCCTTTTTTCACCCTTTTGTTCTTTGAACCCAAAGGAACGCTATCCACTATACTCCAAGTCGGTTCGTCATCAATAAGAACGATTCTTTGGAGGTCTCGGGTATTATTGCCAGTAAGGGCAAAGAGGTAATGGTCAATTGCGGTGATTGAACCACCGGATTTAATTGGCTTGGTGCCTTTCAATTCAAATCCCGGGGGCAGGGGAATCCAGCCGGTGCCGCCAGTCGGTCCGGCGCAAAACGAGCGAACCGGAACGGTCACCCTGTCCATCGTGAAATTTTCAATATTCATTCCAAATAGAGCGGTGTCAATCAAAGCTGGGCTTGGTGTCATAAAGCTATCTCGGACTAATGTATCACGGGCGGTGCAGACACGATTGAAACCAGAAAGCGGTGTTGACAATAAATGAAAATCCTCAGCTTGAGTGAAAGCATCATTGTTTGACCAGCCAGTAATCACAATTCGGTCGGCTAAACTCCGTAAAACTGAATAGCCTTCATCTTGTTGAGGAGTACCGGAGATACTACTGGGATGGCGTCTTGCCCAATACAATGTGCCATTCGCTAATACGGCAAGATAAAGAAAATCAGCACTGCCTGCCGGACCAGGAGTATGCGTGGTCCAGCCGGAAATTAGATAACGATAGGGATAAGAAGTTGTCGGAGTGTTAAGAGCCAAACAGTTGTCATCACCTACCTTGTCGGAAAAGTTACTATGACCGTAAGTATAATACCAAATTGGTGAGCCATCATAAGCCAAAAGATTAGCCAAAAAGATATTGGCAAAGGTATCAGGTACGCTATTGGTCCAGCCAGCAATAGTGAGTGTATCATAGCTAACAACTACCGAGTAAGCTTCGTCATCTTTATTGCCCAGAAATGTTTTGACCCACATCGGGTTACCGAAAGTGTTTAGGGTCATAACAAAGGCATCGTAATGGAAAGTATCCTGAATTTGGGTTCTGCCCACAATTGCATAACGCAAATTGGGATAATTTGGATAGTAAGGTAGTTCGATGATTCCGAATCCTTGGTCTTTTCCCAAGACCGTGCCGGTGAACCAGATAGCTTTTGACCATTGGAGAGTTCCTATCGAATCTAATTTCAAGACCAGAATGTTAGGCTTTGGGTCGGCGCCAAAACTATATGTCCAACCACAGACCGCAAAACCACCATCTTGGGTCTTGATGATTGAATGACCAAAATCGTCAGCCGGTCCTTTATAAATCTTGCCCCATTGGAACTCACCGTTGGCATTGACTTTTGCCACGATGACATCGGCACCGGTGTTGCCTGGACCTAATTGACAAATGTAGCCGGTTAGCGCATAGCCATCACCGGTCTTTACGATTGAATAAAATTGACCAGTATCATTGGCAATCAATCCCCAATCAAAGGCTCCGTTGCGTCTACTTACTCCGATTACAAACGGACAGGGTCTTGGATTATAACTTTGGGTCCAACCGGCAATCACATATTCCCAGATATCGGTCGCTGGATTTAGCCCTTCGCTTAAGGCGTATGCTCTTTCATTATTTGCTCCACCATAGACTCGGGCATATTGACAGAAAAGAGTAGTTGGAATTGTTAAAAGAATTAGAATAAATTCCAACTGAAATGTTAACTTTTTGGGAGTTAACATCTTAAACCTCCTTTCGGTTAATATAATTTCGGATTACAAGTGGTTAGTAGTTTATAGTTATTAGTTTTTGGTTGGTATAAACGGTTGGCTGGTTAAACGGTTTATTCCACCAATTCCTAACAACCCAAACTGCTTTCGCACTTTTTGTAACCCATTTTGGGTGGATAAATCAAAAATTGGGAATTTCGTGCCCCACCCTTGCCGAAATCCTTGACTCATAAGGTGGAGGCGGCGGGAATCGAACCCGCGTCCGAAGCGTTCGGGATTTAAGTTCTACATAGTTAGTCCTTTTCTCCTTCTCGTCGGTTTCTTAGCCAAAGGACAGGCGGAAACCAACCAGCCACGGTTTTTATCCGGTTCAGACTCCGTGGCGCAATCTGAACCTTAATCACCCTATTCGACCCTAATTCGGCACCGGGTGAACTTGCCGATTAAGGGGTTGCCTTTAATTAGGCAGCCAGTGCGTAGCTGTTATTGGCAGCTGTTTTTTCTTCTATCGAGATTTACGAGGCGATAGAAGAACCTCGCTATGCCCTTAAATCCCTCAGGCACTCCGTCGAATCCATTCGCCCCCAATTCGTTTAACCCAATGCCTGAAGATAAATACTACGCTTAATATATTATATGACATTTTCCTAATCTTGTCAAGCGTTGCGTTGAGATATTGACATTAAAAATATTTCCGATATGCTAATATATAATTAATGGCACACGCTTATACACCTGGTCTTAAAGTTACCGAGCGCACCCGAGTGAAAAAAGACCGACGATTGCCAGTTTCTGGTGAGGTTTTGGTATCGGTCGGTCAAAAGGTGGCAGGCAATGATGTCGTGGCTCGGACTGCCCTTCCTGGTAATGTGACGACCTTGAATGTGGCTGGCCTTTTGGGTGTGCCACCCGAAGACATTACCGGAATGATGCTGAAAAAAGTTGGCGAACAAATTGAAAAAGGTGAAGTGATTGCTCAATCCAAAGGATTTTTCGGACTCTTTAAGTCAGCGGTTCGCTCGCCAATTAAGGGAACAATCGAGAGTGTCTCTGAGATTACCGGCCAGGTAATATTGCGGGAACCGCCCCAACCGGTTGAAGTGACCGCTTACATTGATGGCGAAGTGGTCGAAGTCTATCCAACCGAAGGGGTGTTGGTTGAGACGATTGCCAGTCTGGTGCAGGGAATATTCGGTATCGGCGGTGAGACGCGCGGTGAGTTACTGACCGTGGTAAATTCTCCTAACGATATCCTCACCGCTTCGGAGATTGATGAAAAGTGTAAAGACAAGATTATAATTGGTGGTTCGCTTTGCGACTTTTCGGCATTAGAAAAAGCAAAAGTTGTTGGTGCCAAAGGGATTGTGGTTGGCGGCATTGAGGATGAAACCTTGAAAAAATTTTTAGGCTACGAACTGGGCGTGGCAATTACTGGTTCAGAGAAAGTGGGGTTAACTTTAGTCATCACCGAAGGCTTTGGCCGAATGCGAATGGCTGACCATACCTTCCGATTACTATCATCGCTCAATGGTAAGATTGGTTCAATGAATGGTGCCACTCAAATCCGGGCTGGGGTGATAAGACCTGAGGTGATTGTGCCTTGCGAAGATAAGAAAGGTGAAATCAAAAGTAGTATTACCGAAGGTGGTTTGGCGATTGGTATGCCAGTTCGTATCATCCGTCAACCTTATTTTGGACTATTAGGTAAAGTCACCGCTCTGCCAGTTGACCTGCAAACAATTGAAACCGAATCCAAAGTTCGGGTCTTGGAAGTAGAATTGGAAAATGGCAAAAGGATTCTTTTGCCCAGAGCCAATGTCGAAATTATTGAAAGTTAAAAGGAGAAATTTTATGATTAAAGATAAAGGCAATGCAAAAATACTTTGCCAAGCGCTATTAATTTTTTTGATGCTAAGTTTAGCGTTTGGTAATTCCGGTTTAACATCCTTAAAGATTGTGCCGGGTGCGCGCGAGGCAGCGATGGCAAGTACGGGCGTTGCTTCAGCCCAAGGACCCCAAGCGGTTTATTTCAATCCAGCGTTAATCAGTTCTTATCACAATTTTCTTTTGAATCTTTATTATGCCAAATGGTTTTTCGATATGTCCCATCAGGCAATTTTTGTGATGCGACCAACCAAGGTTTTCAATATTGGTGTGGGGGTAGTCAATTTTTCTTACGGTCAGATTGAAAATCGCGGCGATAACCCTACCGATGAGCCATTGGGTTATTTTAATCCCCAAGACTATAGTTTCTTTTTAACCTTAAGTCGTGCCTTAGATAACCGTACCGCAATTGGCGCTTCTGGTAAATTCTATTTTCAAAAGATATTGGACAAGACTGTTACCAGTGGTGGTGCCGATATTGGGTTAAAATTTTTGGTTTTTCCCGAGATGACGCTTGGCGTCGCTATTATTAATTTTGGTCCTACCTTACGGTATAGCCAGGAAAAATTCTGGTTGCCAACCGAAGCCAAAATCGGCATCGGTTATGATTTACCGTTTGGCAATCAACAATTGAGCGGAGCAATGGATTTGTCCTATTTCCCTTATGACAAAAAAATTTCGGCTGGGGTTGGAACCGAATTCGCTTTTAATAACTCATTATTTTTCCGTTTTGGCATTCGGCCATTTTCGGAAACTAATAAGATTACTACCGGTTTAGGTTTTAAGTTAAATAATTTTCGAGTCGAATATTCGTTCGTCCCTTACACTTATAACTTAGGGACAACTCACCGATTTGCCATTGGCATCGGTTATTGATATTATGTTAGAGGGTTGGCTCGATTTTGAGCGTCCGATTGCCGAACTGGAAGCTAAGATTCAAGAACTCTCTTCATTGGGTAGTTATCAGGATGAGATTAGCCGATTGCGCGGTCAGGTTGAGAGGTTAAAGAAAAAGATTTATTCTAATCTCACCCCTTGGCAGAAGGTTCAGTTAGCCCGTCATCCCCGAAGACCCTATACCCTGGATTATATTGATTTAATCTGTGAGGAGTTTATTGAATTACACGGTGACCGCCGCTTTGCTGATGACCCAGCAATTGTTGCCGGTCTGGCGAAAATTGATGAGAAGAAATTGGTGATTATCGGTCACCAAAAAGGTCGGGACACTAAGGAGAAGTTGCGGAGAAATTTCGGAATGCCGCACCCGGAAGGCTATCGCAAGGCGCTGCGGGTTATGGAATTGGCTGGAAAATTTAGTCTGCCATTAGTGACATTTGTTGATACCCCAGGTGCCTATCCTGGAGTCGGTGCTGAAGAACGTGGCCAAGCTGAAGCAATTGCTCGAAACTTAAGAGAGTTGGCAACCCTACCAGTGCCAATTGTTGTTGTCATCAGTGGCGAAGGTGGCTCGGGTGGTGCCTTAGCCATTGCTGTTGGTGATCGAATCTTAATTATGGAGTACGCCACTTATTCGGTAATCACACCAGAGGGCTGTGCCTCAATCCTTTGGCGCGACGGTAATAAAGCCGAAGAGGCAGCAAAGGTCTTAAGAATGACCAGCCAAGACCTCTTAGAATTTAAAGTGATTGATGAAATCATTCCCGAACCCTTAGGCGGTGCCCACCAGGATTGGGCAAGTGCTGCCCAAAATGTTAAAGCTGCAATCTTAAAAAATCTTTCGCTTCTTGAAGCCATCCCGACTGAGGAGTTAATTGCGCGACGAATTGAAAAATTTGCCCGCCTTGGACAGATAGGCCAAAGTAGCAATTGAATAATCAAAAAGAAAATAAATTCAAATCCGGGTATGTTGCAATCATTGGCAAGCCCAATGTTGGCAAATCCACTTTATTGAACTCATTGCTCCAATATAAACTTTCCATTGTTTCACCGAAACCTCAGACAACCCGGCATCGGATTTTAGGTATCCTTAACGGTGAAAACTTTCAAGCAATTTTTATTGATACACCAGGAATGATTAAACCAACCTATCCTTTACAGAAGATTATGCAAAAAGAGGTGAAGACCGCATTAGAGGATGCAGATTTAATACTGTTAATGATTGAGCCAAAAGACCTGCCCGAAGCAAATGAGAAAAAAATGATTCAAAGTTTAATCAAAAAGCCGGCAATCTTAGTAATCAATAAGATTGACACAGTGGCAAAAACCGAATTGTTACCAATTATTGAAGAATATAGCCAAATGGGTTTCAAAGAGATTTTTCCCATCTCGGCACTTTATAATGATGGGGTTGAGGATTTAAAGCAAGGGATTGTCGAAAATTTACCCGAAGGCGCACCATTTTATCCACCGGACCAGATTACCGAACGACCGGAACGATTCTTTGTTGCCGAAATTATTCGGGAGGCAATCTTCACCAACTATGGCGAAGAAATTCCTTATTCGACAACAGTTGAAATTGAAGAGTTTAAAGAACGAGAAAAGGGTAAGGACTATATCCGAGCAATTATCTATACCGAACGCCCTTCCCAAAAGGCAATTCTGATTGGCAAAGAAGGTCAGGCATTAAAGAAAGTCGGAAGTATCGCCCGAAAGAATATTGAGAACTTTTTAGGAAGAGCGGTCTATTTAGAACTTTGGGTTAAAGTAAAAGAGGGTTGGCGAAAAGATGAAGCATTCATCAAAGAAAAAATCTATCATCAATAAGGCGAAGCCGGTTATAGAATCGGTTTCACCTCACGATTTTGTCGAATTAGACAATAAGGAGTGGCAATGAAAAGAGTTCAAATAGTTCAAAATGGTTCAAAATGCCTCTTCTTTTTAGTCAGTGTCATATTTGCAATGCCACCAAGACCAGGGCTTTTTGACCCAACAACCGGACTTTCGGTAACTACCGGTGACCATTATCCAGTCTTTCCAGCGAACTGGGGTGAACCGGGTCCGAATAAACTAAGAGACTTTGACCATTGCGAAACTGCGGCAATTTTAATGCAATTTCCCGACAATTTAGCCGATACGATTCGAAGGCCAGCCGCTTTATTCGATTCGATGCTCTATTCGACCGGCGTTTATAACAATCAACCCTATCGCCAAGGTAGCCTTAATGATTATTTCTTGGAAAATTCCTATGGCACTTATCGAGTCTTAGGTAGTATTGTTGGCAACCGCTGGTTTATGTCTTCACATAACTATTCGGAATACTATGATGGCAACTATATGTTGACAACTGGTGGCAGATTGGCAAGGGATAATCTCCAACAAGTTGACCAGGTGATCGATTTTAATGATTATGACTTGAACCACGATGGTCATATTGATGCAATGTTTATGGTGCATGCTGGTGCTGATGGGGCGGATGATGGCAATGTCAACCATTGCTGGTCGCATGCGCTACCTTATTTTAACTATCAAACCAATGATGGAGTGATAATTGATGGTGTCACCAATGTTCCAGAATTCGCTTTGGTTACGGAAGCACGTGAGACGACGATGTGTTGTATTGCGGTGATGTGCCATGAACTTGGCCATTTAGTTGGTCTACCTGATTTATACGACGGTTCGCGCAATACTTGGGGGATTGGTTATTGGGGCTTGATGGGTTATGGTGCTTGGGGTGCTGGTGGCAATACCCCTTGGAGTCCGTCCCATATGGAAGCCTGGAGTAAGGTTCGCGCCGGCTTTGTTGAGCCAATTGTTATCACCAACGATACCTATAATCTTCGGATTGTTGATATTGAGACCAATCCGGTTGCCTATAAAGTCTGGCGAAATGGTGTAGATTGTGACACTTGTTTTTATTTAGAGAATCGTCAGCAAAAAGGTTTTGATTCACCATTGCCTGGTCCGGGACTTTTGATTTGGCACATTGACCCAAGGTATAATTCCTGGCACAACCGAGTTGACTTAGAAGAGGATAGCACCTTTCACCTTGACCACGGGAACGGGATTAGACCCGACCCACATATCTACCATCAGGAATTGGGTGATACCAGTGACCCATTGCCCGGAAACTGGAACCGAATTGTATTTGACAATTATTCAATTCCCAATAGCCGGGATAATAGCGGCAATCCAACCAATGTCAGTATCCAGAATATCCGACAGGTTGGTGATACTATCATTTGTGATATAATCCTTTCCCCAGTTGATATCGTTGAATCAAAGCCGATTTCACCAAAACCGGTTAGATTGGCAGCAAAACCGAATCCTTTTAGCCGGGCAGTGAATTTCAAGATTGAACCACCTGATTACAAATCTGAACGGTGCGAGATAAATATTTATTCGGTGGCTGGAAGATTGGTTTATAAGAATCGGTTTTTAGACAATCTTGTTTGGTTAGGCGAAGATGCTAACGGTGCAAAACTACCGAACGGCATTTATTTGGTTCGGGCTAAGATAGATAATTTTATCATTGATGAAAAGATAATAATCCAGCGTTAACGCTAACCCAAAATAATTAATTACAATTAGACGAATTATTAAATTAACTTTTGATGCCTAAGAATTGAACCTTCAAATACTGGTCGTTGGCTAAATGACTATCCGGCAGGTAATTGGTCGATTGCCGCTAAGGGCTAATCGGAATCTTGCTGACAACCACATCGTCGTAGTAATTCACATAGACATCTTCAATAATTCAACCATATTGCAATTCCAAATAAGTAGTGTCTTTTACCCAATAAATTGACCAATTGAAGTTTTTAGACTATCTTTTTATTAATTTTTCTCCTTGTAGTACCTATTAGTAACTTCAACGCTTCGGTTGACTATTTAAAGCCGAAGATTATAATTCTACTAATGAGGAATTTTGTTTCACTTCTCACTCTTCATTTAGCACTCTATACTGTTTTATCCAGTCAATGGTTAGAAGCAATAATTCCGGTTGGGGAAAATCCTTGGACATTGGTCTATAACTCTACAGATAATAAGGTCTATTGCGCTAATTTAGACGGTAACAGTGTTTCAGTAATTGATAAGTATAATTCGGTGATTAGAACCGTTCCGGTTGGAGAACACCCTTATGCCTTGGTTTATAATCCAACCAACAACAAGGTCTATTGTGCTAATTATTTTAGCCACAGTGTGACGGTAATTGATGGCAGGACCGATTCAGTAATCAGAACCATTAATGCCGGAAATGCTCCTGTTGCTTTTGCTTATAATCCATCGAATAACAAGATTTATTGCGCTAATAGTATCTATCACGGTACTGTAACAGTAATTGACGGTGCGACCGATTCAGTGATTAAAACGATACCAATACC
>JBDRUX010000047.1:0-17865 GCA_039801565.1 Caldifarciminota bacterium | reverse complement strand
AGTACTCTTATGCATTCTTTGAATATCGCAAATAATTTATCAATATAATCATACCAACTTATACCATCTTTGTGATTTTCGTAATCAAGTCCAAAATTATATGGTGGTGAGGTAAATATTAAATCAATGCAGTTATCGGGCACTTTTTTTAAAATTCCCTCGCTGTCACCGCAAATAATTCTATTAACAAACTGGTTTGGCAATTCGTTATTCTTCTTACTGAAATTATGATTAAGGGCATAAAAGTATACCCCCCGTCTTATTTCTTTTTCCTTTCGACTCTTTACTTTTCTTTCTTTATTATAGCCGACATATAATCTTTTTCGCCCTTTTAAGCCGTAACTTTTTATTGCTTCGATATTGCTTATTAGTTTATTGAAAATATTTTCTGTCTCATTTAGGTTGTTCTCGACGGCAAGTTTTTTTATCGTATTTCGGAAAAATAGCAAGTCAATCTCTCTTAAATAGAAAATTAATTCATGTCCATTGGTTTTAAAAAAGAAATCAGTTTTCGGGAAAATGTTTTCCAGTCTTGAGATAACTTTCATTTCTTTTTCTGATAGCGTTTTCCCGAGTTCAATTTTAATCGGTCTATAATTAGCGGTTAAAGGTTCTTTAAAATTAAATTGCCAGGATGTTTCTATTAAATGCTTCATAAGACTTTTCCATTTTTTCTGATTTTAGTTGCGATATCAGACCAGTCCGCTGCCAAATGATTGGCAACAAAGGTGAAAAGGTCAATCACAACATCTGGTTGAATGGGATTTGATGGATTGTCCTTTCTCAAAACATAAATTTGGTCAATTCTTGAGTATTTAGGGTCAACTTCAAGAGAAACCGAATAGGTTTCAGTGACAATGAGAAATAAACAATAAGGATTACCTAATTTTATCTTCTCGGCAGTTGCAATCGAACCTTCCAACATCGTTTTATCTAAATAAGTTTTACATTCAATAGAAACAATGGGAATGTTAATAATTTTCTTGGTATTTTCAGCAACGAGCTCTAATTGCCGATATATTGCGAAATCTTGGTCTTTTTCATTTACCCTAATAAAAGCTTCGTTTTGAAATTCCCTTAAACTTTTTGGAGAAAAATATAAATTACTATAAGCTCGTATGCCTCCTAATTCAATTTTATTAAAGTTAAAGGATGCGACTTTGTCACGAAATAAATAATAAAGGAACTCTTCAATAACTGTGGAATGAAATTGAGATTGGGAAGTGAAAATTTTGATAGTACTTGTGTAATTTTTATATTCGTTTAAAAGTTGCACTCTCTTTTTAATATCCACCCCCTTAAAGCCTATAATTTTTTCATTTTCGCTAAACCAAGTTTTATACTTCTCAAAAAGGGGTTGTGTGATTTTCTTATTTTTCAGTTTTGTTAATATATTTCTCCCGTGAACACAAGCTTTCGGAAGCTTACTTAAAAATTCAATTGCTTCCAATTCAAACTTAGAATTTATCATCGTTATTTTAAAAACATCAATAAAGCAAACTGGTTTTGTTCCAATATACGTGGAATTCTTGCGTTTGCCATTTTTGGTATTATAATCATTTAAGCCACTTTGTCAACAATTCTTGACTACTTGAGACATATTATGCCACCCCAAGAGCTACAGTAAACGGATTTTGACTCAAACCTAAGACCGCTCCTAAGAAAATGATAGCGTCCTTAATCGCTTCTTCAGCTTGAAAGTTTATGAAAGAAATATTTTCGTGGCCAGGTTTATAATTTCAGTCTTTTTCTGGATGTGATGTCGGAAATTAATTTCACATTATAAAAACCCGCTTGCTATAATAATAACCAAGACTAATCCAATTTTATAATTTTCTTAATCGCTTTCTTTTCGCCCACACTTAGACGATAGAAGTAAATCCCTTTCGGAACCTTATTGCCATTATCATCACTGCCATCCCAAATGATTGAATATGTCCCAGGCTTACTAACTTCTTCTTTTTTAAAGGTCCGAACTAAGTTCCCGACCACATTGTAAATCTCTAAACTGACCTTGGCTTGGTTCGGTAAAGAGTAATGAATTATGGTCTGGTTCAGGAATGGATTGGGCTTACTGTCCTCGAAATGAACTGGTGGCTCGGAATTTTCCGCAATTCCAACTGGTGCAACAGTTACTGAATTTATAAGATAATTGTTACTCTGTTTCATATCACCAACTAATTGCGTAGTGCATTTGGTGGTATGAGTGCCAATCTGGGTGGCAAGCCAAGCCGGGAAGTTGACCGTATCAATCTGACCCGGATTTAAAGTCTTGCTTCGGATCTCATTATAAAAATCGCCAATTCGGAATGTAACCGAGAAGGTTTCGGAATTGAAGCCATAGTTCTTCACCTTAGCCTGTGGAACAACTACGGTATTAGAATCAATCGTGCCAACCGGTTGGACAATCTCGAGAACCGCAACATCTTTATAGAGCGTATCGGGTTGAGCTAAAGTGGCTAAGGTGGCTACCATTCCTTTAACGACTTTAGTGAAGAAGATGGTATCAAAACTACTGGCAGTAATACGGTCTTGGGTTGTGTGATAATAGGGACAGAAATCAGCTTCAATAATGCAATTAGAATTATACCCTTGGGCATAATAAGGGTAATGGTCAGAGTATTGCGGCATCTGGGTACTGCGTCTAATATGAAGCCCAAGCCCGTAAGTGGCATTGACACTGTAAAAGGTGTCGCCTAATGCCCGTGAGCCGGGTCTTGAGCCAGTATAGATTTCTAAGGAATCACGATTTATAGTTTCAGTGCCAATCATATCACCGTCAAGGACGCCTAAGATACTGTCGCCGCGGTTATGGGCTTCTCGGGCGTGGGCTTCGCTACCATAAAGGCCAAACTCTTCGGCATTCCAAGCGATGAAACGAATCGTATATTTAAAAGGAATGGAATGAAGATACTTTGCGGCGATGAGCATCGCGACTGAACCGGTGCCATTATCATCAGCACCGGGTGCATAGGTATTGGGAATTTCCGAGGTGTTGTCAATATGACCACCAATGATATAATATTGGTTGGGATAAGTTGTTCCTAACTTAGTCGCGATGATATTACTGTCACAGCGATTCGATTCCCAAATGAAAGGATGAAAAGTGACTGAATCCAAACCGCTAAAGGCTAAAAGTTTCTCATACCAGTATTTTATCGCCACCGAGTTTCTTGGTGCGGTGGCATAACGGGTGCGAATTGTATCCAAATTGCCCCAGACCACAACCGGCACTTCACCGGAAAGTTCTCTTAATAACTGGGCTAACTCAGTCGGTGTAATCTGAGAGATTATATTATCTATAACCCGATTATATTCGAGTTTTGTTGGTTCTTTTGGCAAAAAATCACTACCAGCAATTTCAGGCAGGACAATCGGTTTTAATGAGATGTAAGTTATTTCATAGCGTAATTGAGGCAGAGTTTGGGCAAACTCTTGAGTCGTTAAATACAAGTAACAATTCTCACCTTCACTAAGAATCTGACCATTCGCTTCTAAGAAACGCTTGGCGTCTTCTGATTTCTTTCGAAATGGCGGGAAGACAAAATAGAAGGAACGGTTATCTTTAGCCTGTCTAAAAGATTCGGGTTCTAAAAGTGTTTTGTAACTAACTCCAGCTCGCTCAAGACGATTGATTCCGGTTGGCAAGGCTTCAACGATTACCATATTATCCATAAGTGCCACTGGCACGAAGTCCGCACTTTTTAGGATATTCAAGTTTTGGGTCTCAATTGGGACCTCTAAAAGACTGGTTTTTGGTTGTATAATACCAGTCAGTAAGCTAATAAATAAAAGGAAGTTCATCTTTACTCCTTTCTTTATTTAAATTATAACTTTTCTAATTGAATAAATCAACAAAAAAATGCCACGGGAAACAAGCAAGGGGTAGGAGCTGCTGCTGAGAGCAGCAACCGAGGGCTAAGATGAGAACCAACGATATGAGGGCTTCGTCGGTTGGGCTGTGTTTCCCGCGGCGACAAATTTCTGTAACCGTTAAATAAATATACCAATTTTAAGGTGTTTGTCAAGAAGAAAGTAATAAGTGACCCGATTTATAACTTCCGATGATAGAATTACTTGAATTTATGGAGCTAGAATTCATTGGACCAAAAAATAAGAAATCACGAGGGGTGCAGAATTTTGGGACGATTCCCAAAATCTAAATGGTCCCGTTCGTAATTCCGCACCCCCGTGTTTCTTTAATCTTATTCTGCCCTTGGCTAATCTTTTGTGGTAAATGTTTTGGTTAAATGGCATATTCTTCTTCATTGCAATATATAAGACGATAAAACCGCTAAAAAGTTACAGGATTTTGTTGGTGTGCACTTTGAATAATAAAAATAGGTTGAGAGTAAAGTATAACTTTACTTAATGACCAAAAGTTTTGCAGTCTTTTTCCCTAACCTTAAGAAGTAAACACCATTAGTTATTCCGACAAGAGATATTTTTATCTCATCATTGTGACCCGATTCGGAGAAGGGAATCTCTCTTACTAATTTTCCTAAAACATCGAAGATTTTTAGCACAGAGCTTTGGGCATTGGGCACGGAACGGGTGCTCGAATTAAGCCTTCGAGCGGACAGCGGTATACGGATGGCAAGAAATGACCCTGCTGGATTCGGGTAGATGGTTAGTGTTGAGCAGGCAACATTTGGCATTAAGTGATTTTCGCTAATTGTACTCAACTCATCTCTAATTATTGAAATATTCGAACTGAAAGAATTAGCGACATAGATTCGATTTTGTTGTGGGTTATAAGTGAAAGCGATTGGTTTTTTACCAACCGGAATGGTTGCTAATATGGTATCTTGGCCACCGTCAATCACCGTCACATTATTGCTACCTAAATTGGCACAGTAGATTCGATTGTGGGTAGGGATATAAGTTAAGGCAATTGGACTAAGCCCAACCGAAACTCTTTGGATTGCCGAATCAGTTTCACAATCAATCACCCATACTGTATCATCATATTCGCTGGCACAATAAACTTTGTTATTAGCCGAATTCCAACATAGCGCACACGGTCGGTTGCCCACCGGGATTGTTTTAAGCACCGAGTCCGTTTCACCCGAAATCACCATCACATCATTAGTAAAGTAATTGGCACAGTAGATTTTGTTATTGAGCGAATCGTAGGTTAAAGCACAAGGGTGGAGCCCAACCGACACTCGGGCAATCACTGAATCAGTAAGACCATCAATGACGACAAGAAAACAACTGCTAAAAGTTGCACAGTAAACCTTATTGTTGGTTGAATTCCAAACTAAGGCATAAGGCCAGCCAAAATCAGAAATTGATTTAATTATTGAGTTAGTAACGCCGTCAATTATGGTAATGGTTTGATAGGCAGCACAATAGATTTTATTGCTGGTCGGATTCCATAAAAGTGCCCTTGGATACTCGCCAACAATCTTGGTGGTGATCACCTGATTGCTCGTTCCATCGATTATTGTCACATCATTACCTCCTTCATTCGCAACATATAGTTTATCGTTGGTTTGATTATAAGTTAACACCGTAGGATTTGTACCAACCGCAATCGTAGTAATTATTGAGTTCGTTGCACCAGAAAATAAGGTTACATTATTACCGTATTGGTTAGTGCAATATACCTTATTGTCGGTCAAATTGTAGCATAAACCATTTGGCATATCACCAACCTGAATGGTAATTACTGAGTCGCTTGTACAATTTAACACCGTTACATTATGACTGGTTTTATTAGCGGAATAAAGCTTGTTGTCCGTGTCATTATAGATTAAGGCTTGCGGATTATTGCCAACTGGAATAGTCGCAATCACCTGATTAGTAGTGCCGTCAATTACCTTCAGATTATTACCATTAGTGGCACAATAGATTTTATTGTTGGTTGGATTATAAGTTAAAGCACTGGGAGTATTGGCTAAAGAAATTGTCGCTAACACCAAGTTGGTGGCACCATCAATCACGGTGAGATTATTACTTGCTTCGTTAGCAACATAGATTTTATTATTATTCGAATTATAAGCTAAAAGAAAAGGACGATTGCCAGTTACGACTGTGGTAATTATTGAATCGGTTGTTCCCGAAATTATCGTCACATTGTTATTATAATAATTGGCACAATAGATTTTATTATTCGTCGAATTATAAGCCAATGCTCGCGGCTGTTCACCGACTGGAATTGTGGTTAGAACTGAGTCGGTGATTCCGGAAATTACAGTCAGACTGTTGCTATAGTGGTTAGCGCAATAGACTTTGTTATCGGTCGGATTATAGACCAAGGCGCATGGGTAATCACCGACAGTGAGAGTTCTAATCACTTGGTTGGTCAATCCGGAAATTACCGTAACCCTACCTCCATAGTAATTGGTGCAATAGATTTTATTGTTGATTGGATTACAGACCAGAGCGAAAGGACAGTCATTAAGTGGAATCGTTGTCAGCACTGAATCTCTTGCTCCATCAATTACCGTTATTGACTGGTCAGAGTAATTCGCTGTATACAGCTTGTTGTTGGCTGAATTGAAGCAAAGGGCTTTAATATCTTCACCAGCCGGAATCTTAGCGATCTTGGTATCAGATTGTCCAGAAATCACAATGACGCAATTACCCTCTTTACCACCGACATAGATTTTGTCATCGAGATTGTTATAAGCAAGTGCTTGGGGATTCACCATACCTGCCAAAGAGTCGGGCAGGTAAATTGTTGTCTCTAACCATTGCCCGAATGAATTCGTAATCAACAAAGTGAATATTTTCCAGCCAAAAATGAATGATATTAATCTCTTTTTCATTACTATACTTTAAATAAAATATTTCCATTGTCAATTAATGGCCCTGAACCATTTCCGAGTCTTAATTAGCTATTTTTCTTTCTTTTTGATAATTGATGATGATATGTTATATTTAATTTGGTTTTGGGAATCTTTTCTAATTGCGGGTATCATCATAAACTTAGAGCAAATGATTAACTTGACGTTGGGTGAGAATTTTTGTATCATAGTATAAGTGAATTGGGCAGCTGAGAAGTTCCTTGAGTATCTTACTCAAGAAAAGCATTTTTCCCAACATACGATTCGCTCCTATCGAGTTGATTTAGAACAATTCTTTGATTTTATTTCCGACCGTTTAGGAGGTAAGGATTTAAAAACAATTCAGCGTGAAGACATTCGGGACTTTTTAGGTTTTATAATGCGCTACGGCTATGATCGCCGTTCCGCAGCTCGGAAACTTTCGACAATCAAGTCATTTTTCAAATTTTTGGTCTTGGAAAAATTAACCAACTTTAACCCAGCACGCGATGTGAAAACACCTAAAATCGAAAAAAAACTGCCCGGTTTTCTGTCTCAGTATCAAGCCCAAAAGGCAATGCGAATAACGGCTGACGATGAATTTAGTTTACGCAATCGAGCGATTATGGAAACACTCTATGGCGCTGGACTGCGTGCCTCAGAGTTAGTTGGCTTAGATATCGCCAGTATCGATTTTAATAACGAGATAATTCGAGTGATGGGTAAAGGAAATAAAGAACGAATTGTTCCTTTGGGTAGTTATGCGAAAAAGGCACTACAAGACTATCTTGAGAAAAGAAAGGATAAAGCAAACCCAGCGGTTTTTTTGAATCGGTGGGGCAAACGGCTCACTACTCGGTCGGTTCAAAATATCGTTAAAGCCGAACTCTGGAAGGTGAGCGAAGTTTCCGGAACCAATCCTCATATCTTAAGACATTCTTTTGCTACCCACCTATTAGAAAGAGGTGCCGATTTACGGGCAGTTCAAGAATTATTAGGACATTCCTCACTTGCCACTACCCAAATTTACACTCATATCTCAATTGAGAGGTTAAAGAAGATATACGATTCTGCCCATCCCCGTTCCGGTGCCGACTCTTATAAATGAAAAAGTTACTTTTAGTCAATCCCTGGATTTACGACTTCAAGGCATTCGATTTTTGGATGAAACCAATGGGATTACTCTATGTCGCTTCAATGCTGCGTGCCAGTGGTTATGAAGTGGAACTGATTGATTGCTTAGACCGTTATCATCCGGTTTTATTAAGGGAAGTAGAGAATTTACCCAAGGTTGACAAATTCGGCCGGGGTAAATTCTATGCTGAAGAGATTGAAAAACCCGAAATATATAAAAAGGTGAAAAGAATCTTTAAACGCTATGGTATGCCTAAAGCGGTTCTGCACGAAATCTTAGACAATACCGCCCCGCCCGATGCTATCCTGGTTACTTCGATGATGACCTATTGGTATTTAGGTGTTGCCGACACAATTAAGACGATAAAAGAACATTTCTCGAATGTGCCGGTAATATTAGGTGGGATTTATGCGACGCTTCTTGCTGACCATGCCCGTCGTTATTCCGGAGCCGATATTGTCATCCCCGGTTTTGCCGAAGCAACCCTGTTTTCTTTATTTACTAAATTAAAACCATTGCGCTTCGAAGAACTGCCATTTCCGGCTTTCGATTTGTATTCAAAATTGGATTACGCCTGTGTTCTGACCGCTCGGGGCTGTCCATTCAAGTGCAGTTATTGTGCAGTACCAAAACTTTGCAATGGTTTTGTCTTTCGCGAGCCAAGTGCGGTATTAGATGAGATTGAATATTATAAGGGCTTGGGGATAAATCATATTGCTTTTTACGACGATGCGCTTTTAGCCAATCCTAATTTCTCACAAATCTTGGATGGAATAATTCAAAGAAGGCTTATCTTATCGTATCACACACCGAATGGTCTACACCCTCGGTTCCTTGACCAAGAAATTGCTTATAAGATGTTCGAAGCTGGCTTTAAAACTCTTTATCTTAGCTTAGAAACCGTTGACCCTAAAACCCAAAAAGCGACGGGTGGCAAAGTGACAAATAATGAATTTGTCCGAGCCGTGGAGTTTTTAAAATCGGCTGGGTTTCAAAATGACCAAATCCATACCTATCTCTTGATTGGAACAAAATACGATACCTATGAATCAATTCGCGCTAGTATTGACTTTGTTCACAGTTTAGGAAGCTATGTGCATCTGGCGGAATATTCGCCGATTCCGGGAACTATTGATTTTGAAACGAGTGGCATTTCTTTAAATGATGACCCGCTACTTCATAACAATACCATCTTTCCGGTCTTAAGCTCCAATCAACGGAAAAAGATGGAAAAGTTAAAAAGTTATTTAAACCGATTAAGAATTGACGAAAGACAATAAAACCAGGTAATTCACCTTTGCTAAATTCACCAAAACCGGTAGTTCAACTAAATTTTTCTCCCCAGGCTCTGCAGCCAAGTCAAAAGAATAAGGCTGCGATTTTATCCAATTACCACCAATACCGAACGGTGTAGGTTATTGCCCGTTCACTATTAGCAGGAATTGGTAGAGTAAATTCTATAGTCCGAGCATCCCGTTTTTCATAGTCTTGAGATTTTTCAATAATCTTCCAATTCGACCAACGATAAAGGTGTTCGACAACTTTTATCTCAACTGCGTCATCTTTATGATTTCGCAAGGTAATCTTATAGGATTCGATTACCCAGTCGTCGCCTCGCTTGAAATCGGTTTGCGCTCTTTCCCCAACAATATCAAAGGCATTGCCCAAATAAATCCGCACTGGTTCATCTTTTGGGGTATGTTCAATCCAATCTTCACCAATAAATTGTAAGGTCTTATCGGTATCTTCCTTATAAACCCGCATCCTACCTTTGGGTAAAGGGATACCAAGATTATTATCTTTTGAGTTTTTAAATTCCAGCATCACCATCACCTCTTTATTACTTTGCGTACCAAAACGCTGATCAGCTCTTGAGTACTGACTATAGCCGTAGAAAGGAATTCGCGACCCATCATAAATAAAGAGTTTTCTCACTGGGACTTGACTGGCTTGGGCAAATTCAATCTGCTTCGTTTCGTTATCGCGGATAGTGGTAGTGCGTTGTAAGGTGTACATATGATATTCAAAAAAAGGTTTTTCTTCAAATTGCGGTGCAGCGGCTGCTTTTTCGGCAAATAGCATCCGGTCATAAGTAGGAACTGAAGGTGGGCTGACTCGATGGATATCACCAGCAATCAGTTTCAACTTTGCATCCCGATAAGTTGCCCCGGATTGATTATTAATCGTCACCCAACCGTTCAAGTCAATTTTTTTATCATCCTTATCCACTACGATTACATAGTCGGCATTCCAGTTAATACCGTTGGTTAAATAACCAACTTCAACTTTATGTTCACCGGCTTGTTCCGAATTTAGAAGCCAATTCAGAGTCGGCTTCGTGACAAAACCCTCCGGCAACTTTGCTAGGATTACTTCGCCAGTTGGATTTAAGTAGATATTATCGCCAACTTTTAGCGTTAAGCCATCCCGAGTTGAAAGCAAAGTACCTTTTAAGGTTTCAACCTTCTCGCCGCTGACACCAAATCTCCGCACCATCTCAATCTCTTTATCAATATACTTCTGTAAGAGTTTATCCCGGCTCACCAAGTCATACTCAAAATTCTGTTCCAAAACAGTTACGGCATCGGGTGCAGTGATGGATTTGAAATGAACACTGGTAGCATCAATTTGGGATGCGACATCGGTGAAATTTATTTCATTTAAACCTTTTTTCAACCGGATTGTTCGCTGTTCTTTAACCAACCCAAGATTTTGGTTGTAGACTGTTAGTTCCACTTGGGCGAATAGACCAATTGACCACATCAAGACAATGGATAGAATAAAATTTAATTTACATTGCTCCATAAAGCCTCCTTGGTTTATATATTTAGATACAATTATCCAGTCAATTTTATTCCAAAAGGGAAATTAAGTCAATTGGGCGATTTTTCTAAACTCTTTGACTCCTTGAGCGATTTAAACCATTTTAAACCTTTAACCAATTTTAATCGGTCGGTATCAATATCTCACTGTTAAGAGGATAAGACCGTTAGCTGGTGCTGTGATAAAAGGTGGATGGGGTTTCCCAACCAAGGCGAATTTAATATCGTTTTTGGTTATTTTGCCCCGGCCAACATCAACTAAACAACCAACAATTCTGCGAACCATTTTGTATAAGAACCGGTTCGCTTCGATGTCAATCGTTATGTGACTTTCTTTCTCCTTAATATTAATCTCTTTGATATTAACTATAGCATCGTTTGGACTGGTAACTTTAACGGCGCAGAAATGTTGATAATCTTTTTCGCCTAAAAATAGTTTGGCGGCTTGGCGCATCCTGTCTAAATCGAGTGGATACTTTACTTCCCAAGCAAATCTTCGTTCCAAAGGCGAACGCCCAACGATAATTCGATAGCGATAAATTTTACTTTTAGCTTCCAACCGAGCATTGAATAAAAGATGGACTTGGTAAGCGCGGCGAATGTAAATGTCTTTTGGTAATAGTGAATTAAGGGCCGATTGAATTCTTTCCACCGAAAGTTGACTTTTGGTTATGAAGTTAGCGCACTGGCCAAGAGCCGAGACCCCAGCGTCGGTCCGGGAGGCCCCGATGAGCGATACCGGTTCTTGGAGAATTTTTCCCAAGGCTTGTTCGATTGTACCCTGAATTGTTTTTCGTTTGGGTTGTGATTGCCAACCAAAATAATCAGTTCCATCGTATTCAATCTCGAGGAATATATTGCGCATCAATAACCTTTATCGCCGTAAATCTTCGGTTAGATAGCAAATTTGCAATTTATCCGAATAGCATTATTATTAAAATTTGAAGTTAGTCAAGACTTTGATTTTTGAATGACGATGTTATAACCATTTTTAAATTTTAATTGGAATTTGTTGGGAACTTAGAAATTGGTCCTCGATAATTTTCTTGTACGTAGCCATACCTGCTACCTGCTTGAGTTTCTGGCCAATATTTGGGGAAATTATTGGACTACCATAAAGCAACCTCCTTTTGTGTCCTGATTTCAATACCATTCCGATACTTCACCCCAGCAATTTACCGCTGCCGTATCCACGCGAATGGTGATTCAACCAGGTTCGACGTCTTGAGATAGAGCCCAATGTTTCCTCAGAAAATACTTCATTATTGACCCCTCGCCCTAACCCTTAGATACCATCAGCTACTACTAACCTAATCGAGCTAACACCCCGCTTCCGGAAATTCCAAAATATAGTCAGCCAATTATCATAACTCTCCCCAATAGCCAGGTGACATCGCTAATAATCCCTTCTTGCAATCTTTATTTACCCCAACGACCACTAAAATACCCAGACCGTCATAATTTAATCCAACGCTCAGATAGATCCTAATCAGTAAAAATATCGGCATAACAAGAATCCAAAGGCTAATTATGAAACTTAATGTATTGCTCATACATAAAAGTAGTGGCGTGATCAAATGATTTGAGGAATCACTTAAAGCCGGCTGAAAAGTCACCGTCCGATAAGCCATAGAGTTTGGGGTAGTGTATCAAGGACTTTTTGACCGGTTTACAGATAGGCGGCAGCGGTGCTGACTTGAATGGCTCTGGGCAAAAGAATATTCTTGGTATCTTGATTGATACCTGACCACAATCCAAAGTCACGGTTCTTTCACTATAACCGCTGCGATAGCCACGGAAGGCTTTTCCGTCAACCTTTCGTAACCGGCTCGGCCTAAAAACTGATCGCATTCTATCTCTAAGGCGTGATTAATTGAGTTTTGGGCACCGTTTAGTTCAGTTTCGTCCAAAAGACAATTAACTTCGCGTTTGAGCTCCTTTTTGAGTTTCCAAAGCTGGTCGGCTCTGTTTTCGGTCTGCCATACCCCTGGACTTTCTTTGGTTTTTAACATAGTCTTTCATTGTTTATTCCTTGCTACTGGTGCTGTTTTTGTTGGCACTAACTTTTCATTATACCAAAATCATCGTCTTACAATCTCCCCAAAATTTGATTATATCTCGCGAATTTAATATAAGACCTGAAATATCAAGTGGTAAAAAGAATGATATTCGCACTTTTAAGTAATGTTTTATAAAGTAAGAAGTTTATTTCCTTGAAGAGACGGCAAAAGGCTTAACATATTTCTTCAGAATAATTTTTGCTATCCAGCTGGTTTTGTGTAGACATATCAATCATCTCTTTTTCTCTTCGGAGTTGGAAATCCTTTCCGAATTCTATTTTTGGGAATTGCCTAATATAGTCACTTGAATTATCCCTTTCGGAAATATTCAATGCCACTCGGGCCTATCTTTATTCAATGCCTTCAAAACAAAGCTATTGACCTTGAATGAATTCTGAATAAAATGCTGAAAGTAGATGTTTTTACATTCATCGGAGGCAAAATGAAAAGTAGGTATAAAGATAATAAACTATTGACCCAGTTTAAAGTACCAAAAGAGAAACTTCGTTGGTATTGCGACCCAGAGCTTTTAGGATTTAAAACCACCGAAGAACTTAAACCCTGTGCCCGAATTGTGGGACAACGCCGGGCGGTTGATGCCTTGAGAATGGGTTTGGAAATTGAAAGTTTGGGTTATAACATTTTTGTTACCGGACCAGTTGGGACTGGTCGGACTACAACTGTTAGATGCCTGTTAGATGAGATTGAAAAAGACAAGAAGGTACCGGATGACAAATGCTATGTGAATAATTTTCGTAATCCCGATATGCCGAGATTGATTCGCCTGCCAGCCGGTAAAGGGCGGCGATTCCAAAAAGATATGGACAATTTGATTGACTATTTGGTAAAGAATATTCCTTTAATCTTAGAGTCGGAACGGTATCAGAAACGAAAGACCGAAATTGTTGAAGGGTTTAAAGAAAGAGGCAGTGCCAAGGTGCGGGAATTTGAAAAAAAAGTCGCTCAAGCTGGTTTCACCTTAGTCTCAACTGTTCCTTTTGCCCGTCCGGAGTTAGTACCGGTTATTGATAAAACGCCCATTAAATTATCTGATTTAGCCGCCGCGGTAGAAGAAGAAAAACTATCGAAAGAAGAGTATGAAAAGATTAAACAAAAGTATTTCGAGTTAACAGAAGAATTGGGAACAATCTTTAAAGAGATTCGAGATTTTGAGAAGCAGACCAGAGAAGCGCTGGCTAACTTAGACCAAGAAATGATTAAACCAATCGTAGCCGAAAGGATCAATGAAATCCGAGAGCATTACAAAAACGAAAAAGTAAACGATTACTTGGATGAAGTTGAGGCAAGCATTTTAGAAAATCTTGACCTGTTTCGAACCACCGAGAGGGAGCCTAGTTCCAGTGGGCAGATGCCGGTTGGTGACCCATTCTTAGAATATCGGGTAAATGTTATTGTGGATAATAGCGAAGAGAAGGGTGCACCGGTCATATTTGAGACTGCTCCGAGTTACAAAAATCTCTTTGGCACAATCGAACGGGTTTGGGATCGCAGTGGCCAATGGCGGACTGATTTTACCAAAATTAAAGCCGGTTCACTCTTAAGAGCCGATGGCGGATATTTAGTACTCGAAGCATTAGATGCTTTAATCGAACCCGGGGTTTGGCCTGCATTGAAACGAACTTTGCGTGACCGGGTAATGGAAATTCAAAGCTACGACCCATTCTCGTTTTTAGCCCTTTCGGCCCTTAAACCCGAACCAATCGAAATCTCGGTCAAGGTGATTATGATTGGTGACCCTTATATTTACTCTTTGCTTTATGCCTATGATGAAGACTTTGCTAAGGTCTTTAAGATCCGTGCCGACTTTGACTGGACAATGAATCTGAATAACGAAGCGTTGCAACAATATAGCACCGTGATTAAAACTATTGCCGAAAAAGAAAAACTTCGACCATTCGAGGCGTCCGGTGTTGCCGCAGTAATTGAATATGGAGTTCGACTGGCAGGCAGAAAGAATAAGATTTCGACCAAATTCAATATCATTGCTGATATCTTAAAAGAGGCCAACTACCTTGCTGGTAAGGAGAATTCGAAAATTGTTACCCGAAAACATGTGGATAAAGCAATTGAAGAACGAATCGACCGGGTACGACTCTTAGAAGAAAAGATTCAAGAGATGATTGAACAAGGGCTAATTCTCATTGATACCGAAGGTGCGGTAATTGGGCAAGTAAATGGCCTTTCGATTTACGATACTGGTGAATACTCTTTTGGCCGACCATCTCGGATTACGGCTAAGACTTCAGTTGGGACTTCCGGTATTATCAATATTGAACGCGAAGCTCAGCTCTCCGGGCGGATCCACGATAAAGGCGTCTTAATCCTTTCGGGCTATTTGCGGGATAAATATGCCCAAGATAAACCTCTGGTGATGAGCGGTAGCATCTGTTTTGAGCAGTCTTATAGCGGTGTGGAAGGCGATAGCGCCTCCTCGGCGGAAATCTATGCGCTCCTTTCCAGCCTGGCTGAATTACCGATTCGGCAAGACATTGCAGTCACCGGTTCAGTCAATCAAAAGGGTGAAATTCAACCGATTGGTGGCGTTAATCAAAAGATTGAAGGTTTTTTTGATGTTTGTAAAGCTAAAGGACTCACTGGTTCCCAAGGAGTAATCATCCCAAAACAGAATATCGAAGATTTAATGTTACGCAAAGATGTTGTTCAAGCAATTGAACAAGGCAAGTTTCATATCTATGCGATTGAAAACATTGACCAAGGGATTGAAATTCTTACCGGCGTCGAAGCCGGCACAAAAGATAAAGATGGCAATTATCCCGAAGGAACTGTTAACTATTTAGTGAATAAGAAACTGGTCAGTTTGGCCAAGTATTGGCGAAAATTCCGCACCGAGACAAAAGAACCAACCATCGAAAAGGAGTCTTAAAATTACCTATTGACATTTACAAAGTTTTAGTTAAAATTAACATACAAGTGCCAAACTTGTCAACAAATCCGTTTCTGACGGATTTATCGGCAAAGGCGCACTATGGTCTCATCTGTCTGCTTTCCATAGTGAGCCAAAATACGACTATCTCGGGCAAAAGGGCAAATTGCCCAGAGATAGTTGTTCGTTATATCTTATCGGTTTTTTCTTTTTTAAATACCTTAAACAAGGAGGTTTAAATGAAACATAAGGCCTTCATCTTCTTCGTAATTATCGGTGTCATGCTCCTCTTTTCGGCTGGTTGTAAAAAGAATAAAGCGCCTGAGACTCCGGATAAGCCAGATGGACCAAATCTCGTTGGGAAAGGTGCCCCCAATGAATACAAAACTAAGGCTCATGACCCAAATGGTGACGATATCCGTTACATCTTCGATTGGGGTGACAATAATACAGACACCACTGACTATTATCCAAGCGATAGCATAGCCAAGAAAACTCATGCTTGGGCTGATACCGGAACTTATGTAGTCAAGGTTAGGGCTCAAGATGAAAAGAATGCACTTTCTAAGGAATGGTCTCCACCGTGCACTGTGCGTGTCGTCCCAAACGCTCCGCCTCGAAAACCAACTATCATTGGTCCTCCATTTGGTCAGCCTAATATTCGCTATACCTTTAAAACCATCGTTACTGACCCGGAGAGCGATAGTGTTGCAGTCAAGTTCTTCTGGGGTGACGGTCGAACCCCAACCTGGACAAGATTTTATGCCAGCGGCGATACTATTCAAGATACCATTACTTATACTACCGAAGATACCTTTGCCATTAAGGCGGTTGCCAAAGATAAACTTGGCAATATTTCCGACACCTCGGATGCCTTCCAATTTGTCGTTAGTGCTGGGGTCTGGTCCTATATTACTAATGAAGAGTTTATCTCATCACCGGCTCTAATCACAAATGCCCAAAACCGAGTAACCCATATTGTTATTGGTTGTGATGATGGATTTGTTTATTGCCTGGATAGTTTAGGCACTTTTAGGTGGCGATATCCTGACACTGCCAACTGGACCGGTGCTTCCTTTAATTCGTCACCCTGCATTGGACCAGATGGCACAATTTATATTGGGGATGAAGAGGGTAAGCTCCATGCGATAAATTCAACCAATGGAACAGCCAAATGGACACCATTTGTCGCCTCCGGCAGTTTCTATTCTTCACCAGCAATTAATGCTACGGGCGACCGAATCTATATCGGTTCTGACAACGATACTTTATTTGCAATTAATACCGCCGACGGTACTTTGGCTTGGGCGTATGGTACATCGGCAGGAATTACGGCTTCACCGGCTATTGCCAGTGATGGTGCAATAATCTTTGGCGACGAAGGTGATTCGGGTAGAATCTATATCCTCAATCCAGATGGTACCGAAAGGCATACCTTCGTTACCAACGCCCCAATTGTCTCTTCACCAGCAATCAGTGGCAGTAAAATCTATTTTGCGGCTGGCGATACCCTATTCTATGCC
Source organism: Caldifarciminota bacterium (assembly GCA_039801565.1). Lineage (GTDB taxonomy): Bacteria > Hydrothermota > Tepidihabitantia > Tepidihabitantales > JAOUPE01 > JBDRUX01. The sequence goes on along the minus strand of JBDRUX010000047.1, from coordinate 647 downwards.
CTTGATACTAACGGCGTCAGTTACACAACTTACTTATTAGCTGCGGAGGTGCGTGCCTCGCCATCGGTTGGTCAGAACGGTAAAATCTTTTTTGGTTGTGATGACGCTAAACTCTATTGCCTTAATCCTGATTTAACCGGGGTATGGGCGGTTGCCCATTCGCACGGTGAAATAACCTCATCAGTTGCCATTAGTACTGATGGGTTCCTCTACTATGTTGGTGATGACAACTATTTGGTTGAGGTTAATGCTACAACTGGCAACGAAACTGGAAGAACCTGGAAATTGGGAATGACTAAGGGCAGAAAACAACTTGATGTAAAATCCTCACCGGTGATTGGTCCGAACGGGTGGATTTATGCTGCATCCGAAGACGGTATCTATGCTTTCAAAATCAATAAGACGCTGGCGAATACTGATTGGCCAATGTTCCGCCATGATATAAAACATACCGGAAGAGTGGGAGGAGGAAAGTAATAGCCGAATAATCTCCTAATCTTCTTTTTAATCAAGACCGATGCGATTGGTAATCAGCAGTGGTATAAGACCTTCGTCGGCTCGGATAGGGATGTAGGGTATTCAGTTCAGCAGACAACCGATGGCGGCTATATCATTGCCGGCTAGACTCGTTCTTGTGGTGCCGGTGG
>JBDRUX010000046.1:0-18951 GCA_039801565.1 Caldifarciminota bacterium | reverse complement strand
ATACCCCCTCCCTAAAGGAAAATCAGCGTAACTGACGGATGACCAACACGATAGATGAAAAAATCGGTCATTTTTAGGTTGAAATATATTTCAACTTTTTCTGGCACAAAAATACCAAATAACTTCCCAAAATCGAAAAATATCTAAGTTTACTCAAAAAATCAGTTGAGCAAAGTAAGATGCCACCAGGATTCGAATTTTGAATTTCGAATTTCGAAGAATCTGCTTGTAAAGTCATCTTGACATTGGTAATTTTTTAAAGATACTTGCCTTATGACAATTCGCGAATTTCAAGAGCTGATTGAACAAATCTATTACGCCAAAGATAAAAAAAGAGGCATCAGCGGAACTTATTGCTGGTTGGTTGAGGAAGTTGGTGAATTGGCACGGGCAATTCGCCAAGCTAATCGTAAAAATTTGGCCGAAGAGTTTGCTGATGTTTTGGCTTGGCTGGTCACTTTAGCTAGTCTGTGCAAGATTGATTTAGAAAAGGCAACCAAAAAATATCAAAAGGGTTGCCCAAAATGTCACCAACTACCCTGTATTTGTAAAGAAAAACAATTAAGGAGGTAATAGTGAAGATTAGTCAAAAATTGAATTCTTTAATCCGTCTTCGGTGTAAGTTTCGAATTTCGAATTTCCAATTTCGAATTTGGAAAATTGCTGGCTTTTTACTTGTAACAAAGGCACTGGCATTGGCGCCACCAACCAAAATTATTGTTCGGGATACGCCCAACGACGACGGCTCAAGCATCACAGTCTTATGGCACCTGTCAACCGATGACAGTTTGGTTAAATACTATGAAATCTGGCGTGGAATAATAGGAGCTGAGTCTTTAGCAATGATTGATAAAGTTATGGCTGGCGAGCGCTGTTATATTGATGACAAAGTGAAAGACGGGGTTAAATATATTTATCAAGTGGTGGCGGTGAGTGAACAGGAACGAGCTCAGTCCGAAATCTCTTTACCAGCACAAAGTCGGGGTCAATGGTTTAATACCAATCGGGCTAATGTCTTGATTGGTGTCATTGTCTTTTCCGCGCTGATTTTATATTTTATCGCCCAATCCCGTAAAGGTAAATCGCTATTCATTCGCCGCATCGCTGGCCTGGATGCAGTGGAAGAAGCGGTTGGACGCGCTACCGAAATGGGTAAGCCAATCCTTTATGTCCCAGGACTCTCTTCAATCAGTGACATTGCAACAATTGCCTCGCTCAATATCTTGTCCGAAGTCGCCAAGAAGACTGCTCAGTATGAGACCACTTTACTTGTGCCAAATCGAGACCCGATTGTTTATACGGTTGCCTTAGAGATGGTGAAAGAGGCTTATACCAATGTTGGCCGACCCGATGTCTTTAAACCCGACAACATCTTCTTTGTCAGTGATAATCAATTCGCCTATGCCGCAGCAGTGGATGGGATTATGGTGCGGGAAAAACCAGCAGCAAATTTCTTTATCGGTATGTTCTGGGCTGAGTCATTGATCTTAGCCGAAACCGGTGCCACAACCGGTGCGATTCAAATCGCTGGGACCGATTCGGTCCACCAATTACCATTCTTTATCACCGCTTGTGATTATACCTTGATTGGTGAAGAACTTTATGCCGCATCGGCTTATCTATCCCGTGAGCCATTGCTTTTGGGTTCGTTAGCTGGACAGGATTATGGCAAGATGATTATTCTTGTGGTGCTTCTGGTCAGTTCAGCGCTAATCCTCATTGCCACGGTCTTTAAACTGCCCTTTTTGAATCAAATTGCTCAATTATTTAATGTGAGTTAGGAGGAATGATGCAACAAAGAATTCCATTAACCCTTTGTTTAATTATGGGCATCTTAATGATTGTTCAATTCTTTGTGCCGCATAAATTATCCGAAACGACTTTTGATTTGGTAGTGAAATGGGTACGAATAATCTCCGCCTTTGCCTTGGTCTTAGGGGTGCGAAGTATTACCGTCCGTTCGATTGAGCAAATTCGAAAAAGACGAAAAGATTGGGTGTATAGTATCTTTACGCTCTTGGGATTAGTGATTACTGCGGTGGCTGGATTGGGTTGGGGTGTAAAAGCTGGGACACCACTACGCACAATTTATAACAATATCCTTGTACCATTAGGTGCAACGATGTTCTCAATCTTAGCTTATTATATGGCATCAGCGGCATATCGTGCCTTTCGGGCTCGGACCAAAGAAGCAACTTTACTTCTAATTGCGGCTTTTATTGTGATGATTGGTAAGGTTCCGATTGGTAGTGCCATCTCGGGTCGGTTACCGGACTTTGCGGATTGGGTATTGAATGTGCCCAATATGGCAGCAAAACGAGGAATTCTTTTTGGTGTTGCCTTAGGGATGATTGCTACTTCACTGAAAATAATCTTAGGTATTGAACGGGGTTGGTTGGGTGGCAGGAGGCAAAAATGAAGCTGGCTGATATATTAGGAAAGATTGACCGAAGAATTATCTTCATTGTCTTGACGATTGTGATTGTGGTGCCTTTGCTTTCACCAATTGGACTGGTGGGACGGGTTTCGAACCGCGTTCGTGACTTATTCCAAGCAATTGATAATATTAAACCCAATGACAAACCGTTATTAATCTCGGTTGACTTTGACCCTCAATCAATGCCTGAACTCTATCCAATGTTACTTTCGGTCTTAAGACATGCCTTTGCTAAGAATATTCGGGTGATGGTGATGGGTTTGTGGGTGACTGGTGTTGGTTTGGGTGAAGAGGCATTAAAGATAACCAGTCAGGAATACAATAAAGAATATGGCAAAGACTATCTCTTTTTAGGCTGGAAACCAGGAATTAGTGCGGTAATCCTGGGAATGGGGCGTTCGATTAAAGAGACCTTTCCAACCGACTACTATGGCAAACCGATTGATTCCTTTCCGATAATGCAAGGTGTCACCAATTATCGAGATATTCCCTTTTTATTATCCCTTTCGGCTGGTGACCCTGGTTATTTAACCTGGATTTCTTATGCCCAAACCCGGTTTGGCGTGAAACTTGGCACCGGGGTTACCGCGGTTTCAGCGGCGGATGCCTATCCTTATTTACAATCGGGTCAATTGACCGGTCTTTTGGATGGGATGAAAGGAGCATCGGAATACGAATTTCTCTTAAGCAAATATGGCTATTCGAAAGCATTCCGACCGGCATCCCAGGCAATGGATTCACAATCTTTAGCCCATCTGGTAATCATTGTGCTAATTATCTTAGGAAATATTGGCTACTTTTTAGCGAGAAAAAGGAGTTAAAATGCAGATTGCAACTGACATTTGGATTTGGATTGGTGCTTTATTAACCTTATTTATGTTCTCATTTTTATTTGGTGACAACCCCTTTTATAAATTCGGCGAGCACATCTATGTCGGAGTTTCAGTGGGCTATTTTATCGCCATTACTTGGCATAACTTTCTCTATCCTGACTTAATTGTGCCATTATTCAAACAAGGGAATCTGCTCTATATTATTCCGACTATCTTAGGAATCCTCTATTTCTCAATCTTCTTTCCCAAACTATCTTGGTTGATTCGGATTCCAATGGGTTTTGTCTTGGGTTATGGGGCAGGAGTCGGTATACCAGCGATTCTGCAGGCAAATATCATCAAACAGATTCAGGGTAGTCTTTTGACCAGCCAAATTCTCAGCCGGTGGGATTTGACACTCTGGTATGTCATCTCATTAGTTGGGATTATCTGCACAATTATCTATTTCTTCTTCTCGCGGGAAAGAAAAGGACTACAAAAACCGGCGGCGGAATTGGGTATCATATTCTTAATGATCGGATTTGGCGCGTCTTTCGGTTATACGGTGATGGCACGGGTTTCATTACTCATCGGACGACTTCAATTCCTATTACGGGATTGGCTGGGGATTATTAAGTGAATTGATGGCGTCCTTCGAATTTTGAAACTCGAAACTTGAACGACTTGAACAATTGTTCGAACTCTGCGAAATTCGAAATTCAAAATGCTTTTTGATAAAATGAACCGCCGAAAACGCCAAGCCGGCAAATTCAAAATTCAAATCCGGTGGGAATCCTTATTGGTGCTAATCTTTGTTCTATCTTTATCAGTACCAATCAAGGCAATTTCTTCGCCCTTAGAAAATATTCCGACCGAAAGTTGGATTTATGACTATATTGACTATCTAAAGACCTATGGCTTAATTCAAACTATTCCAGCGACCAGCAAACCTTGGACTAAAAAGGAAGTAGCGCTAATTGTTAAAGAGGCATTGGATAGAGAGAAAATTCCAAAACCAGCCCAGTTCTTTCTTTTTCGGTTATCACGCGAATTAGCCGAAGAATTGACAAGACTCGGTTACGAGGAAAAAGTTCATCGCAAACCGGTGTTGAATCTGGAAATAGCCGATAAATTTGGTGAAGAGAAGTTGACATTGCAAAATGACTGGTTTGGGAAAATTCAGGTGGACAGTAGTAATCAGAGTGTGGCAATCGGTACATTTCTTTCGACCGGTTCTAATTCCCGATTGGCGATCTATGACCGTTTTGAGTTTACCCTTTATCGCGAATCTATACCGGATGTGAAGGATTCGGCAGGTGTTCATGTTCCTGGACTGCCGGTCCATTCCTGGATGAATATTGGAACCTTTCTCATCAAAAACGCTTATTTGACTTTCAAAATTCCTTGGTTTACAATTCAATTGGGTCGAGACAAATTGAGTCTTGGACCGGGCAAAAGAAAATCGGTGATGCTATCGGATTCTGCACCCGCCCTGGATATGATTCAATTAAAAGGTGACTTTCGCAATCTCAAATATCTTGGCTTCACTTCCGCTCTTTCCCGTTGGGGTGAAAAGATGCGCTTCCTTTCCGGACAAAGGTTTGAACTATCCTTATTCAACCGGATTCGGTTGGGTGGCAATATGTTTGTTGTTCACAGTCCGGATTCCAGCCAGACCAAATCATTTTTTGGACTCATCAATCCTTTAATTCCCTTATATTTTGAAGAAGCCAACTCTGGTCACGATGACAACCTCTTAGTTGGTTGGGATGTGGCTGGCTATTTACTACGAACTCAAGTTTATGGTCAATTATTCTTGGACAATTGGGAACCGCTACCGAGTCGGGCTGAATCATTTCCCAACTCCTATTGTCTCAAACTTGGGTTTTACACTGTCCCAATCCCTTGGTTTGACTTTTGTGCCGAATACAACAAAATCACTTATTACACCTACTATCATCGAATCTATCATATCGCCTATACTCACTACGATGTTCCTTTGGGTAATCCTTTAGGTCCGGATGCGGATGAGATTTATTGCCGAATCAATTTTTATCCGGTAAAAATACTCTACCCTTCTTTTCAGTTGTCTTATACTCGGAGGGGTGAGCGCAATCGTGGTGATTTCACCAACAAGGCATATTTAAGCCCAGAACTGACACCAGTCAGCAAAGTCTTCCCAACCGGAATAGTCGAAAAAACTTTGGCTTTTGGTCCAGAATTGATTTTCCAGCCATTCTCCGATTTAAAAATCGTTGCTAATGGACAATATTATAAAATTACTAATCCGGGCGGCGTTGATACAATACCGACTCGTTCTGGTTTCCAAGCCAGTCTAACGATTCAATATCGGTATTAAAAATTTACCATTGAGGCTACCTATAGCCGACGATAGCGGCGTTGGGACATAGCCTCAATTCAACCAATGCGGATTGACTAACAGAGAAGATTGAGAACTTGAAGAAGTTGATGAAGTATATTTAAATTTATCAATAAGATTGCGTTTTTTAAAATCAGTTTTGAAATTACCTATTGACATTACAAAAATTAAGATTAATTGGGTTAAATCCACTGCTCTTTGACAATTTGGTAGGTTGGGGCATAAAGGTCTGCGAACGGGATTGCCTGAATTCTACTGGTGGATTTTGTGGGTCTGAAACATTGCCCTGACGAAAAAGGGATTTATGTTAGTAAGGAGTGAGGTGTAAGGAGTGAGCAGAAAGAAAAGATACCTCAGTACACCAAATTAAACGATTGAACAAGTTTGAACTTTTCTTAACCCCAAAATCTGTGATTAGGAAAAATATTAAGGCAGGAGAGGAGGTAGCTTACGAAGTTAGCCTACGGGGTAACTTCCGAACTCGCACCGGAGATTACTCTCCAGGTCGCTTCCTAACTGACTCCCCAAGTTGCCTGCCAAGTCGCTTCCGAGGTCGCCTCCGAAGTCGCTCCCCAACCTGCTTACCAACCAACCCCCGAAGCTGCTTCCGAAGCAACTCCCCAAGCGACCTACGGGGCAGCTTAGGGGGTAGCCTACGGGGTCACCCCCTATACGATACCCCCTCCCTAAGTAAAAATTGGCATAACTGACGGACAACCAAGATGATAGACAAAAAAAATCAGTCATTTTTAGGTTGAAATATATTTCAACTTTTTCTGGCACAAAACTTATTCTTACGCCTAAGGCAAAAATAATAAACATTTAAAATTTACTTGAAATTTTTGTTCTCTGGATTGGTCTTTTCTCAAGGTTATAGGAGTGTTTTTCTCTGTTTGCGTGGAGAAACAGTCTGCAAAATCTTCATCGTCTCTGGGATATTGACTTTGCCAATATTTTAATTAAACTAAATAACTTAGTTTCCAAATGAAAGATTCGACGACAAATCATCGGGTTTTTGCTTCGATTGAGGAAGCAATAAAGGATATTAAAAAGGGTAAGATGGTGATTGTGGTTGATGATGAGGACCGCGAAAATGAAGGCGATTTTATTTGTGCTGCATCGCTTATCACACCCAAGAAGATTAATTTTATGGCAAAATACGGCCGGGGTTTAATTTGTGTGCCAATGACCGGGGAAAGGTTAGATGCCTTAGGACTACCGGCAATGGTTGGCACCAATACTGCAAAACTGAAGACCCCATTCACAATCTCAGTTGATGCGCAATTTGGCACAACCACCGGTAGTTCGGCTTATGACCGAGCCCGAACTATTAAGGTCTTGTGCGACCCGAAAACTCGACCTGAAGACTTAGCTCGGCCTGGGCATATCTTCCCTTTGCGGGCTGCTGATGGTGGTGTGTTAAGACGCGCTGGCCATACCGAAGCCGCCGTGGATCTGGCACGTCTTGCCAACCTTTATCCGGCTGGTGTGCTATGTGAAATAATGGACGACTCCGGTAAGATGGCACGATTGCCAAAACTGAAACAGTTAGCAAAAAGATTTAAAATGAAACTAATTACCATCCGTGACTTGATTGAATATCGCCGACGCCGGGAAAGATTGGTTAACCTTGTCGTCAAGACGATTTTGCCCACCGAGTTCGGCGATTTCGACTTATATGTCTATGAAGATATCATTGATGGTTATGCTCACTTGGCTTTGGTAAAAGGTGACGTTCGGAATAAAGAAAATGTCTTAGTCCGAGTCCATTCCCAGTGTTTAACCGGTGATGTCTTTCATTCCTTACGCTGTGATTGTGGCGCCCAATTGAAAAAAGCTTTACAGTTAATCGCTAAAGAAGGAACCGGGGTATTGCTTTATATGCGCCAAGAGGGGAGAGGGATTGGTTTGACTAATAAACTGAAGTCCTATGCCTTACAAGACCAGGGAATGGATACCGTCGAAGCCTCCTTAGCCTTAGGATTTGAGCCGGATTTGCGTGACTACGGGGTCGGTGCTCAAATTCTATGTGATCTGGGATTGAGTAGCATCCGACTTTTAACCAATAATCCCAAGAAGATTGTTGGGTTAAAAGGATTTGGTTTAGAAATCGTGGAACGCGTGCCAATTGTTATTAAACCAAACAAAAAGAATATTAAATACCTGGTAACCAAACGTGACCGATTGGGTCACCTATTAGGTCCTTTAGAATTTGCTTTAGGCAAAGAAGGGAGAAAAAATGGAAAAGAGAGAGTATAAAGGAAAACTGGATGCGACTGGGAAAACTTTTGCCTTAGTCGTCTCGCGATTTAACGAATTTCTGAGTAAAGAACTATTGAACGGTGCGATTGATTGTCTGGAACGCCATAATGCCAAGGCGGTGGAGATTTTTTGGACGCCGGGTAGTTACGAAATTCCCACCATTGCCCAACGCTTAGCTGAATCGAAAAAGTTCGATGCGATTGTCGCCTTAGGTGCAATAATTCGTGGTGATACTCCCCATTTTGAGTACATCGCCTCGGTTGTCGCTAAGGATATTGCTCGAATTAGTCGCGTAACTGGGGTGCCAATAACTTTTGGCATCATTACCGCTGATACCATCGAACAAGCCGTAGAAAGGGCAGGCACCAAGGCTGGTAATAAAGGTTGGAATGCTGCGCTGTTTGCAATTGAGATGGCAAACTTAATCGAGACTATGAAAAATCCGTAATTCGTGACAGGAACCACTGTTAACAAATTACGAACCAAGTGACGAATCGCAGAAGGGCACGGGAGGCGGCAGTCTCGGTCTTTTATCGCTATGATTTAGTTAATGAAGACTACAATAAGACCGTGCCCGAAACCATTCAACGACAAAATCTTAATCCAATGGCTATTGAATACTTTACCCGACTGGTGAAGACCGCTTTTTCCCATCTTTCCGAAATTGACGAGTGTATTCAAAAATACCTCAAAGGTTGGAGCCTGGAACGATTGGCTACGCTTGACCGTTCGATTTTAAGGATTGCCACCTGCGAGTTACTATTTTTTCCGGATATTCCACCCAAGGTTAGTATTAATGAAGCGGTGGAGATTGCCAAAAAATACAGCGATGAAGAATCGGGCCGTTTTGTCAACGGTGTCCTCGATGCTATCTATCGGAACGAAGGAAAAAGGAAATAAGAATGCGATTAGGTATCTTTTCTGATGTTCACAGCAATCTGGAAGCCTTAAAGACCGCATTAAAGTTTTTTGACGATATGGAGGTGACTCAATATCTTTGCTTGGGCGATTTAGTTGGTTATGGTGCTAATCCTAATGAGTGTGTTGAGTTAATTCAAAATTTGCGCTGTACTGCGGTGGCAGGAAATCACGATTTTGGTGTCCTCAAAAAGACCCCAACCGAAGACTTCAATCCCGAAGCAGCAGAAGCGTTATTATGGACTCAAGCCCAATTAACCGAAACGGCAAAATTGTATATCGACGCCTTGGCGCTTACCGAACGGTTCGAGCCTTGTCTTTTGGTTCATAGTTCGCCTTCTTCACCAGCCAGTTGGGAATACATCTTTACTATGAAAGAAGCAATTTATGAGTTTAATTTCTTTCCGACGCGAATTTGTTTGATTGGTCATACCCATTATCCATTTGCCGTTGTCAAAACCCCAGATGGTTCATTTCACACTTTGCAAGAAAGTGAGTTTACGATTGAACCTAATAACCGCTATTTAATCAATGTTGGTAGTGTTGGTCAACCCCGCGATGGTGACCCCAGGGCTTGTGTTGCGATATTTGATAACCGAACCAATAAGTTTCTTTTTCGGCGCTTGGATTACGACATCGCTACCGCCCAGCAAAAGATTTTAAAAGCCGGCCTGCCAACTTATTTAGCGCAGCGGTTGGCACAAGGTCGTTAAATTAAAATTCAAAGATCCGACTGCCTTTAATGACCCAAAAAATTTTCCCGGTCAGCTCTTTGTCAATGAAAGGTGAGTTTTGAGATTTCGATTTAATCAATTCTTTTTTATAAACCCATTTCGCTTTGCTATCAAATATGACAAGGTCCGCCTTCTCGCCAACTGCTATGGTTGGTGGTTTTAACTTTAAGATTTTGGCGGGTTCAATAGTTAATTTCGCAATATAATCTTCTAAACTTAAATATCTTTTCAGGACCAATTCTTCTAAGCCTAAAGAAAAAGCCGTCTCTAAACCAATCATACCAAATGGTGCCAAATCAAATTCGACTTCTTTTTCCGAAGCGAGATGCGGGGCATGGTCGGTGGCAATAGCATCAATAATCCCTGTAGCCAATCCAACTTTGATTGCTTCGACATCGGTTTCGGTTCGTAATGGCGGATTGACCTTAAAATTGGTATCAAAACCGACACAAGCATTTTCATTTAAAGTGAAGTATTGCGGACAGGTTTCACAACTCACTTCAATCCCTTTTTCCTTTGCCCACTGGATAATCTCTACCGATTTTTTAGTTGAGATATGAGCAATATGAAGCCGGCTTTTCGTATAATTTGCCAAAAGGATATGTTCAAAAACCATTGCCGCTTCGGCAATATCCGGGATGCCGCGCAGACCGAGTTTTGTGGCAACAACTCCTTCATTGATTACACCATCGCTACTTAAGTTTTTTACTTCGCAATGTGAGATTACCGGTATATCGAAAACTTTGCTATACTCTAAGACTCGGCGCATTACGCCGGAGTTAGTAATTGGGTCACCATCATCGGATATAGCAACAACACCAGCTTGAACCAGTGTGCCGATTTCCGCTATCTCTTCACCTTTGCGCCCTTTAGTTGCCGCACCAATTGGTAAGACTGTGGCGTAATCAACCCTAGCTGATTCTTGTAAAATAAACTTCACGGTGCCTTCATTATCAATCGCCGGTGTGGTATTAGGCATACAGCAAATTTTTGTAAAACCACCAGCCAAGGCGGCGTAGGCACCGGTAGCGATAGTCTCTTCATCTTCTCGACCCGGTTCCCGTAAATGGGTATGTAAGTCAATGAAACCAGGGGTAATGTATTTCCCCTGGGCATCAATTGATAGAGCGTCACCGGCTTTAAGATTTTTACCAATTTTTTTGATGGCACCTTGTTCAATGTAAATGTCAGTTTTTTCGCAGCGTTTTTTTAGTGGGTCTAAAAGTGTACCGCCGCAAATAAGGATTTTATCCTTTTGTCTCAAGTTCGCCTCCGCCGAAAATAAATGGTTCAAGTCATTCAAGCGTTCAAAAAAGTTCGTTCCTTTTGGTCAGGACCGGCTAATAGGTATAAAACTGCCATTCGTAATGCTACACCATTTTTCACCTGTTCTAAGATGAGGGAATGGGGACTTAATGCGACCTCAGGGTCTAATTCGATTCCCCAATTGACTGGTCCGGGATGGATTATAATTAAGGTTCGTTTTCTTTTTGCTAACCGTTCTTTGGTCAAACCGTAAAGGGCTCGGTATTCCCGAATTGAAGGGAATAGGCCGATTTGTTGTCGTTCCCGTTGTAACCTTAAGACTTGGACAATATCCACTTCATCCAAGATATAATCAAGTTTGTAAAAAATCTCGCAACCAGTCGTTTCGATTCCAATTGGGATTAGCGTCGGCGGTCCACATATCGCAACTTTTGCTCCTAATTTGCGAAAAGCCAAAATGTCAGAACGGGCAACCCGGGAATGGGCAATATCACCAACAATCAAAACCCGCAAGCCGGCAAAATCTTTAATATGCTTTCGAATGGTATAAACATCAGTCAAGGCTTGCGTGGGATGTTCATGAGCGCCATCACCGGCGTTAACTACAAATGCTTTAAGATGCTTGGCTAAAAAATGGGCTGCACCAGGATGAGCCGAGCGGATTATGACTCCAGCCACTTTCATCGCTTCGATATTTTTAGCGGTATCGAGCAAAGTCTCCCCTTTAGCGACCGAAGATGTGCTAACCGTAAAATTGACACAATCAGCCGAAAGACGCTTACAAGCTATCGCAAAAGAAGTGGCGGTGCGAGTTGATGGTTCAAAGAATAGATTGACAATTGTTTTACCCCGTAAGGCTGGGACAATTGGAATCGGTCGGTCTAAGACTTGACGAAAGTTATCGGCTAAATCGAGAATAGTAAGAATATCGGACTTGGATAGTTCAGCAATTCCTAATAGGTTTTTATGCTGAAATAGCATCGGCGCGCCTGGCAATGAATACCCCCTCTTTGCCGTCTTCTTCTTTAACAAAGATATCAACCAGGTCGGTCTTTTTGGTCTTAATCCTTTTCCCGATGTAATCAGCTGCAATTGGTAATTCCCGATGGTTTCGGTCAATTAGTACTGCCAATTGAATTGATTCCGGACGGCCAAAATCTAAAATTTCGGTTAAGGCGGCTCGAACCGTCCGACCGGTAAAAAGGACATCATCCACCAAGATAACGACTTTATCATTAATATCAAAATTGATTTCCGAGCCCCGGACAATTGGCGACTCGGCAATTCGCTGTAGGTCATCGCGATAAAGGGTAATATCAATTGCACCGACAGGAATTGTTTTCTTCCCCTTGGTTAAAAACCTTGCTATTCGTTGGGCAAGCGTTGGTCCGCGGCGTTTTATGCCAATTAGTACAAGATTTTCCGTTGACTGATTCCGTTTTTTAATCCCAGCTGCAATCCGTTTCAGCGCCCGATTTATCTCAGTGCTTGACATAATCAGTTTAGCCATAAAATTGCCTCAATAGGAATAAATCAATTCATTCTCTTTGTGTTGGAGAGGATTGGGTTATTAACTTTTTTTCGGTTGCGGGACTGGATTTAATTAATATTGCCAAAGGAATAATTACACAATAACCGACTACCAGTAAAATTGGGGCTAAAACGGTTGACCCTTTAGCTAACGCAATAAATCCCAAAATAATTACTACGATGCCTATAATTAAAAGTATATAATTATTTCTGCCAAATGCGATATTAGGTCTTGCTTTAATTTTCGGCTCGATGGGTTTCTTTTTAACTTGTTTCATTCCTAACTCCTTTCAATCTGGCTAACATAATACAATGAGAAAAAGTGTTGTCAACAATTTTTGAATTCTTTGAACAATTTGGACTCTCAAAAACTCCTTGGTTTTCAGAAGCGCCGGGCTTGCTCTCGACAATAAGTTAATAAGAATTGGAAAAGGCATTATTGGGAATAAACAGTTTTTTTTTAATGACTCGAAAACATTAACAAGTTCTAAAAAGTTTTGTGAAATTCGGTTTTCCGGGTTGCGTAAAGATTTAGAACTCACAACTAACCAAGGACTTTTGAGACTACGCAAAAGTCCTTATTAGACCCAGATATTTTTCTAATTTACTATCGGCTAAATCTTAAGATGTCCCATAACCAGTTCACTCTTTACCACAAAAGTCAAAATAAAAATCTACTGGCGTCCCACTCATAACTCCAAAACATCATCTTCCAACTAATCATTCTACTCCAATAGTCATTAACCCCTTACCAACTGCATATATATTGTACCAATTTTATTGACCAATTCAGTCAACTGCCTAACCCAAAAGATTGATACAGGGTAGATAATACATCCCTGACGAAAACGAAAAAAAGAAAGGGCTTAACGTGGGGTATTTTTAATACGATATTGCTGGAAGTGGATGGTAAGATTGCGATGATGTTGCCATTATTTCTGGATAAACTAACGGTTTATTCCGAAAAGGAAGATAGATACCAGGTGTGTAAACACCTCATAAATTCTTGTTATAAATTACGAAATACAAAGCCTAAATTTGAACGGAATGAAACTAATTATATTAGCAGTTCACAAATCATTAACCCAAGAAATAGGGAAAGAGTTCAAATGGTTCAAGAGACCATTTATTGAACTTCGCATAGGTAAACGGACAGAGTTCAAATCCAGATTAGCGCTGATTGGTACAGGCAATCTAATCTGTACTCATCTGTGATTGAATTTCATTCTTTACGCGAAATTCAATAATTTCTTAATTTGTTTCATACGAAGGAGTTTGAAGTGTTTAGGTTGTTGGAAAGGTTTAAAATAAAGATTCTATCAGCAATTCACTCAAATCCTTTACCTCGATATTTAGATTAAGGGTTTTGATGCTATCTTCAAACATCAAGATACAATAGGGGCAGGCGGTTGCTAAAATTTCGGCTCCGGTCGCTGCTACTTGTTTTATTCGAACTTGGGCGATGCGTTCATCTTTTGGCCAGTCCTGCCAAAGTCCACCGGCACCGCCGCCACAGCAGACACTATACTCCCGAGCAAAAAGCGGATTTTCCACTAACTCGACTCCTGGAATACTCGCCAGCACCGCTCTTGGTTCATCGTATATTCCATTCTGTCTACCTAATGTGCAAGGGTCGTGATAAAACACCTTTTTTATAATAGGCTTTTGGGGGACAATTCGTTTCTCCTCAATTAGCTTTAGGAAAAGTTCAACTGTAGGAATTGGCACAAAATCCGCACCCAATGCCGGATACTCATTCTTAAAAGTTGTATAACAATGGGGTGATGTAAGAAGAATTTTCTCAATGCCAGCTCTTTTAATTTCCGCGATGTTCCTTTGGGCAAGTTCGAGAAATAAATCCTCGGTACCAAAATTCCGAGCCGTCTCACCACAACAAAAGACGGAAGTGGGAACCAAACCGAACGAGACACGAGCAAGTTTTAAAATTTTGGCGGTGGCAATTGCGATACTTTTTAACCGACCATCATAAGCCGGCAGACAACACGCCCAATAACCATATTCCATACCCGGTTGATAGATTGGCAAATTAAGTTCTTTTGCCCAATCGTTACGTTTCTCAGCTGCTTCACCCAATGGGTTACCCACATTATAGAGTTTGCTTTTAACATCTTTCAATTCTTTTGGTATCGAATCGTATTCTGCCAAAATCCGACGGATTGCCCGCATAATATCGCCCATATCAACATGCCGGGGGCAGAAGACTTTACAGTTATCACATGCGACACAGCGGAAAAGTTCGGTTATTTCTTTGGCTATGTCTTCCTTATCTTCACTTGCCAGTACTGCCCCAAGCCGAACATTTTGCGGTGTCCGATAACAAGGAAAAGTAACATTTTCAATCTGAAACCAAGGACAGAGCGACATACACATCCCACATTCGTAGCACCGGTAGGCTTCATTGCCGCCAGCGTTTATGATTAACTCTCGAATTTCCGGATTGATTGACTCAAGGTTATTCATATGCCTTTAATCTCTTTAATCTTCTCTTTTAACAAAGGAACAATTTTCAATAGGTCGCCAACAATACCATAATGGGCAACATTGAAGATTGGGGCATTGGGGTCTTTATTAACCGCCACGATGGTTTGAGACTGTTTCATTCCTGAGATATGTTGAAATGCACCACTGATGCCAAGAGCGATATAAAGCTTAGGCTTGACGGTTTTGCCCGATGAGCCAACTTGCCGGTCTTTGGGTAACCAACCAGCATCAATCACTGGCCGGGTACAGGCAAGTTCGCCGCCAAGCGTCTTCGCCAATTCTTCGACAATGGGCATATTCTTGGCTTCTTTAATTCCCCGACCAACTGCCACAATAATGTCCGCTTTTGTGATATCAATCCCAGTGGTTGGCGCTTCTTCATAACCGATAAAATTAGAAGCATACCCGGTCTTCAGCTCGGCTGGTAATGGTTTCTTTTTTACGATACCAGCCAATTTGGTATCAGTTGGTTTAAATGTGCCGGCACGAATCGTCAAAACACCGGTCGGTTGTTTAAGATAAACCCGAGCATTTAATTTACCCGAATACAGCGGTCGAGTCGCGACAATCCTATTATCTTCGTAGGTTATTTCAATACAATCCGTAATTAAAGGGAGATTTAAATCATAAGCCAGTCCAGGGGCTAAATCAGTACCAAAAGCGGTATGACCAAGCAAGAGTAAAGAAGGTTTATGTTCGGCAAGGGTTGAAACAATCACCTTGCGATAGATTTCGGAATTGAAATTGGCCAATAGCGCATCTTCTACGACTATCACTTCGTCAGCATAGTTGGCAAGGGTCTCGGCATTGGCTTCGTTATTTTTTCCTAAATAAAGCACCTGCACCTTTAAGTTCATTTGCCTGGCTAATGCTTGGGCGAGTGTTAACATTTCAAAAGTGATGTCGCGGAGATTTTCTTGGCGATGCTCGGCTAAAACCACGATGCAACTCATAATACTCCCTTCTCCTTAAAGATTTTTGCCATTTGGGTTGCAACTTCCGCTGGTTCGCCTTGTAAAAATTCCGCTTTTGATTCGACTATCGGTATGAAAAGTCTTTCCAACTCGGTCTTAGTCTGAAAATCCGCTTCGGTGAGATTCAATTCTTTGGCATCTAACACCTTTATTTCCTTCGCGGCAGCTCGTTTAATGCCAAGGATTGATGGATAGCGGGGCGTATTAATTCCGGTTTGGACCGCAAAAAGGGCTGGTAGACCTAACTCTTTTACTTCGTAGAATCCACCTTCCAACTCCCGATAAATTTTTGCCCGGCGGTCGAAAATCTCAATCTTACTCACATAAATTGCCGATGGTATCCCCAAAATTGCTCCAATGGTTAAACCGACACAGGCATAACCATCATCAGTAGCCATACAGCCGGTCAAGATAAGGTCATAAGGTAAAGTCTGACAGGCGGTAGCAAGGACTTTGGCGGTAGTAAAGTAATCACCACCAATAAATTTCTCATCCCATAATCTTAATGCGGTATCCGCACCCTTTGCCATCCCCATTCGGAGAACCTCTTCTGCCGGTTTTGGTCCAACTGTCAATAATGTCACAGTGCCGCCAAACCTCTCTTTTAAAAGTAATGCTTCTTCTAAGGCATAGTTATCGGCTTCATTGATACTAAAGGTGAGCCGGTCTTTGACAATGTCCTTGCCGGTCGAATCCGGAATTACCACGGCTTCGGCGGTATCCGGAACCCGTTTCAAACAGACCAAAATATTCATTTCAAGCCTCCAATTCGCAAAAGCCGTAACCGTGACCAAACTTTACAGGTCTTTTTAACTTACGGTCAACGGAACACGGACACGCATCACGGATTAATAATACCGAATTTTTCTTTTAAGTCAACGCATTAGTCTAAATGGATTAACAGATTGTGCCACCACCTAAGACAATTTCACCATCGTAAAAGACAACCGCTTGGCCGGGTGTGATTGCCCACTGCGGCTCGTCAAAGTGGAGATAGACCTTGCCATTACAAGATTTAATCTCGGCCCAAGCCGGTTTGAATACCGAGCGAATCTTGGCTTGAACTCTTCTCGGTGCATCGAGTTGGTCAATCGCAATGAAATTCAAATCCTTGGCAAAAAGTTCTGAACCATAAACATCTTCGGCAGTGCCGACAATTAACGCATTCCGTTTGCGGTCAATGCCAATCACATACAGCCGTTCCCGAAACGGTATACCAATGCGTTTGCGCTGCCCAATCGTATAATTTAATAACCCTTTATGCTTACCAATTACTTCGCCTTGCTTGTTCAGAATCGGACCTGGTTCGCCGGCATCAGGAATATAATGCTTTAAAAATTTTGGATAATCGTCGTCGGGAATAAAACAAATCTCCTGGCTTTCTGGTTTATGCGCTACCACTAAACCCAATTCTTGGGCGATTTTGCGGACCTCGGCTTTTGTCAGATTGCCTAATGGCATCAATGTCTTTGCCAATTGGGCTTGGGTCATTGGATATAAGAAATAAGACTGGTCTTTTTTCTCATCCCGGGCTTTTTTTAGAACCCAACGGTCGCCATACCGTTCAATTTTCGCATAATGGCCAGTGGCTAAAAAATCGGCATTGAACTCTTGACAGCGGTTCAAAAGAATTTGAAACTTGATAAACCGATTACAGCGAATACAAGGGTTAGGTGTTCGACCCTGCTCGTATTCCCGAATAAAGTCAGAAACGACGGCACGCTCAAATTCTTTTCGAAAATCTAAGGTGTAATGGGGAATCCCGATTTTTTGCGCAACCCGCCGGGCATCAGCAATCGCTGGCTCGGCTCCACAACAACTTTGACTTCTTACCCGTAATTCAACGGAATCCTTCTGACGTAACGGTTCTTCCCAAATTCGTAAGGTGATACCAATCACATCATAGCCTTGCGCTTTCAATAGCGCGGCAGCAACCGAAGAATCAACGCCACCCGACATTGCCACAATTACACGCTTTGACATATATTATAAGTGTAGAGAAAAGCTCCAAAAGCGTCAAGAGAACCGTGATTGGATTTTGGGGACCGCGACATCAAAAATAACTCTATCCACTCTTTTGGCGAAATTAGCCTCCCAAATTGCTCTCGCCAGATACACTGTTCACCAAACCGCACACCAACTGTATCAAGGTTAGTTATAACTAACGCCTTGGTTTAGCTGAAAATTTTTCTTTCTATTTGATTTTTAATATCTTATATTTGGGATTAGTATGGGGGAGGGTATGGCGGGGTAGCGGTATAGGAGACGGTGTCGGAGGTAGCCTCGTAAGCGGGCGGATAGACTGACAAGAGGGTCAGTGCGGAAGCTGGCAGATGGGTTGATTCGTGAGTTGGGGAGTATGCTGGTAATTAGTCTGTTAAGCTAACTTGTAGGCAGGCTCGGAAGCTATTGAGGGACTTGGCTTTGGGGTTGGTTGGGAAGATAGTTCGTAGGCAGGCTGCCTATAAATCCGAAATATTCCTGACCTGTCGTTAAGACAAGTTGCGAAAGAAATGAAAATTTAATTAAAGAGTTAGTTCTAAAATCGTTTTCGAAATAGCTATGAAGCAATTTGGCGTATCACAGGTTCAATGATTAAGTTCTAAACTCAATAACCTTATGGTTGCAAAAAGCTTTAAGTTCTTTTATAGTCTTTGACCAACCATCCTGGATGTGGAAATAAGAAAACTTTTCACTCTCATTTGCTTTAAAGTAATTCAGTATTCTAATACACTCCTTAGGTGGTTTATAAAGTGTAACTAGACCCAGCTTTGTATTTTTATTTTTTGTAAAATTGAGCAAACCTCCAAGGGCAAGTGTATGTTGTATATCGATATAAATTTTAACTTCTAAAATAACCCTTGGGTTATCTGTAGTTGGAATGGCTATATCTACATTAAACTCAAAGTTAAAGTTATTAAAGTTAAAGTTGACTTTACCGCCTTGGTATTTGCCAATCTGGTTTTTTATCCATCTTTCAAACGCACTTCCAGTTGCCCTACCCCTTGCGCGGGAATTGGAATTTTGGTTCCATGCAGGTAGTGTCCCTATTGTCGTGGAAATTTAAATGAGTATAATAAGCTTAAAAGGAGAAAAGGTATGAAACTTAGTCAAGGAACGGTTATTTTCGAAGAAG